>JANNCG010001028.1:0-4123 GCA_031386385.1 Myxococcales bacterium | reverse complement strand
CCGGGATCGGGCGTGCACCGCAGTGATCGAGAGTCGTCGTGCGATGGGCTCTTCGGCACAACCCGTGATGGCACTGCCTCCGCGGAGTGTGGTTTTTTGGCGACTTCGTGCAACTAGTGGCGGGGCGACGGGCGCGACACTCAGCCCTACGTGGCTCTTTCATGTTCCGCAGGTGGACAACTCAGGAGCTATTGACACAAGCACAAATCCCCATTTGGACGTCAACGGCGACGGCGTGGATGATGTTGTCGTCGGTGCATCGCAGGCCGATCCAGGGGCTTTGTCGAACGCTGGGACAGCGAGTCTATTTCACGGAAGCGCGGACGTTATTTTTCCGGGCATTCAGATGGCGCCTACACGAGTTCTCGCTGGCATTCAGGCGGGAGATCGGTTCGGGTATTCTGTGGCCGGAGCAGGAGACTTGAACGGTGATGGCTTTGGAGATCTCGTTGTAGGATCCCCAGACGCATCGCGAAATCCGCGAAATTTTGCAGGGACAGTGAGCGTGTTTCACGGCAGCGCGAGCGGAATCTCAGAGACCGCAGTGCGGACACTCATTGGGCTCGTTGGGGATGCGTCGGGCAACTCTGTAGCGAGCGCCGGCGATGTCAATGGCGATGGCTTCGCAGACCTCATCATCGGAGCGTCCCGAGCATCTCGAGGAGGACGAGAGCGAACTGGGACAGCAAGTATCTATCACGGAAGCATTGCTGGAATCGCAGCAGCTCCAACACGTGTCCTAGAGGGCTCAGCGATGGACGAGAATTTTGGCCAGGCAGTGAGCGGTGCCGGGGATTTGAACGGCGATGGCTTTAGCGATCTTGTTGTCGGCAGTTCCTATGCAGATCTTGTCGCGCGGACAAACGCAGGGACGGCGAGCGTGTATCTCGGCAGCGAGACGGGGATCTCTATGGCGCCAGCTCGTGTGCTCGAAGGCGGCGCGATGGGAGAGCAGTTCGGCTTTTCAGTCGCGTGTGCAGGCGACGTGAACAACGATGGTTTTAGCGATCTGGTCGTGGGCGCTCAGTTCGCTTCACCTCTTGGTCGCACGGGCGCTGGGACTGCGAGTGTCTATCTCGGCAGCTTAATGGGCGTTGCAGCAGGAGCACCAACCGTCTTGATTGGTGGTGCGCCTAACGATCATTTCGGCACTGCGGTCGCAAGCGCTAGGGATGTGAACGGAGACGGCTTTGGCGATGTCGTAGTTGGGGCTCCGTTCGCGGATCCGCCTGGACGTGCAAGTGCCGGGACTGCGAGCGTCTTTCACGGAGGGATCATGGGAATCACGCTTGGCGCTTCGTTGGTCCTCGAAGGCGTGTCCAGATCGGATCATTTCGGCATCTCCGTCGCTGGCGTGGGGGATGTGAATGGCGACGGCTTCGCTGATCTTGCAGTCGGGGCTCAGCAAGCTTCTCCTGCCGGACGCGTTGAAGCCGGAGCAGCGAGAGTGTTTCTCGGCAGCATGAACGGCGTCAATATTGCCGCGCGGGTCCTCGAAGGCGTTGCCGCAGGTGATTATTTCGGCTTTTCAGTGGCAAGCGCGACAGAGCGACTCTCGGGTCTGCACAGCGAACGGACCGCGAACAACTGGTTTGCTCAGTGGCTCCGTCGCTTCGACCATCGCGTATAAGTTGTTGCAACACGACGTATTTTGTCAGCCAACTGACTCATTTCCGAAAACTTATGACGTCACAAGTTCGCCCCCTCGACAGCTGACGAACTCAAGCCATCCATCGCAGTCGTTCGGTGCGTCACCCCATGAGCAAAGCTGCTGAAGACCGCGTCACACGAAGGCGGGCATTTCCCCATTTCTTTGAACAGTTTAACCGAAAATCATCCAGCCCAATCTTCGGTTCAATCGCGAGGTACACCGGTGGTATCTTCTGCGGACGTTCTCGGGATTAAACCCTAGATTGCCACGATTCGCTTGCACAGACTTACACCCATGAACCTCTATCCAACCTCTGCACTCCTCGTTGTCCTCGGGCTCGCTAGCCCCGCTGCGGTCTTCGCGCAAGCCGCGCCCACAGCAGACATTGAAGCGCAACATCGCCAAGGGATGGCGCTTCGCGCAGCGCACAACGACCAGGCAGCACGCACACTATTTGAAGGACTTTGGACGCGCACTCACGAGCCACGCGCACGCGCCCGCCAGGCCCTCGCCGAGCACGCACTCAATCTGTTCGCTGAGGCCGAGGCGCACTTGGTTGAAGCGTTGTCGCATCAAGACGACCCTTGGATTCGACAAAGCCGCACGTTGCTTGAGCCGATCCTTCAGCAATCCCGCGCAGGCCAAGGGATCTCAGTGCTCAGCGTGGTGTGCGCCACACCAGGGGCAGAAATCTTCGTCAACGGAAGCTCTGCCGGGCACCCTGGCGACCTGGTTCGAGTGCCTCCTGGCCGGATCACTTTTGAGGTAAGATCGCGTGGGTTCGCGACGGTATCGCGCTCAATCGAGCTGCAGCCCGGAGCCACGGTGCACGAAGAGGTTACGCTCGTGCAAGCCACACAAGCCGCAGCGAACACGCAAGTCACTACGGGGCAAACAACGGGACAAACTGCGGGACAGACCACGGGACAAACGACGGGACAAACAGCGGGCTCCGGACCTGCGTTGGTGATAGTTGCACCTCCACCTCCAGCCTCAAGTGGTGGCGGGCTCCGAACAGCTGCTTGGGTTACCGGCGCACTCGCCGTTGCTGGCGGCGCTACCGCGGGCATAGTCTTTCTGGTGAGAACCGGGCCGGCAGCCGAGTGGAACGGCGAAACCTGCACTGCGACGAATCCGGCATGTCTGAGAGCCCGAACCAGAGCCGAGGATCTCGAAACTCCGATCATCGTAGCAGGCGTCATTGGCGGCGTCTTCGCTGTGACATCGACAGTGCTATTCATCGCGTCTGCCCTGGCTCCGACACCGCGAAGTGAGACCACCGCACGTACCCGAATTTCGTGTGCCCCCGGGATGGGAGTCGGCTTCACATCGCTCACCTGCGGGGGCACCTTTTAGCCCTATCGCGTATGTCTCATATTCGTCTTCGTACAGCCACACTCTTTGCCCTCGCTCTCTCGACCCCCTCGTGTTTTCGCCTCACAGATCGCAGCGATGCGAGTGTTCAATCCGACGCTGGCTGTCCCGGCTGAACCGAGCCGGACGCGGGCGCATGCATTCAGTCATCTCCACGACAGCTCTCACCCCTGTCGTTGGCTGAAGTGACCTCTACGAGCCCGACATTCACCTGGGATTTGGCCGGGCGATTCACCGGCGCGGTCCTTGTGTTGTGCAGTGATCGCGCTTGCACCAGCATCATCGAGACGCAACGAGTCACCGAAAGCACCGCGCACCGCGATGAACTTCGCGATGTACCACGTGGTATTTTGGCGCTTGCGAGGTATCACCGCGAGCGCTGAAAGCCCCGTGCAGAGCCCCACGTGGTTGTTTCATGTCCCCGCAACGACGCCGACTCATCTCGTTGATCGCAGCTCAAGGGCGCACCTTGATCTCAACGGCGATGGCTTCGACGACTCGGTTGTGGGCTCACTCTATGCCGATCCAGCGGCACTCCCTGGCCGGACCGACGCTGGACGAGCAAGCCTATTTCTTGGCACTCCCGGCGGAATCCTCAGTGATACACTTTACCAAATCCTTGACGGCGTCACCGCAGATGACAACTTCGGCGACTCTATGGCCTCGCTTGGCGACGCCAACGCAGATGCCTACGGAGATATTGTCGTGGGCGCCCCACTCGCAGAACCGATGGGTAGAACCGGTCCCGTGAGCGTCCATGTACCGTTGCTCACGGGCACCAACACAAGTCGCCGCAACCACGCAATGATTCGACTAAAAACTAGATCCCGCGCTGTTAGCGCCAGACTCGCAAGTCAGAACAGCGACAGTGTACAAGTGCACTGAACTCCGTCATACTGATCCCGAAAACTAACGATGACTTGCGTGGTTTGTTCGATCGAGAGATCGAACACTCTGTGAGTGATCACTGTTCCGGAGAGAAGCTTAAGCATGACTCGCCTGACAAAACCTTCGATTCGATTCGCTCTTCTATTTTGCGCTGCAACTTTGAGTCAGGGATGCATCTACCTGGTCGTGAGAGTCGGGATCGGCTCTCAC
>JANNCG010000974.1:0-2638 GCA_031386385.1 Myxococcales bacterium | reverse complement strand
ACACGACCAAGGTTGGGCGCGTCGCTAACGAACGCGATGGTGTCACCGCCCGCACCGGCTTCGAGGATACAGCCAGAAGGGCAATTCACCACCCGACGCGACTCAGTGGCTCCGTCGTCAAGCACCACCAGATCGCCAGGACCACTCGAGAGAAAGCCCTGCACCCAGGCATACGCTCCGGGCACCCGCATCAAACGGCTCGGGGAGAATCCAAGTCCATGTGAGATTTCGGAGTGAACGCGGCACGTGACCGTTCGCGTTTCATCCAGACTGTACAATTGCCATTCGTAGTCATCACCGACTGACCGTCCGCACTTGTACAATAGTTTGTCGCCGTCAACTCCAAACCCAAAGCCTGAGTAGTTTTCGGGGCAGAGCGATCCAGAACCGGGCGGGTCCGCCACGCGTGAATCGAGAGGGATCCATCTTTGACTCCGTGTCTGAGGGTTGTAGTAGTTAAGCACGAGGTTGTGCGGTATCTCAAACTCGCTGTCACGCTCGCGTACCGCGACTAACTCTCGGGGTGCGTTGTTGGGCACTAACACTCCCGTATGCGAAACAGGTGCTCGAGTGCACTCTGGCCCATAGGTGATATCGGGCCGAATTGTTGGGACGTCCCGATCTGCACGTGATGGGACATCGCTCACAACGGTCGGCAAATCGGCAGACGCATCAAGTGGCACGACGTCCGTCGATATGGGTCCACGACAATTCGCGCAGCCAGTGAGCAGCCACACAATTGTCGCCAACTTGATAAATTCTGGCTTAACGAACACGACGCAACTCGATTGAATTTCGCTCCGTCGCTAAAACCAAATCGTCTCGCTGTTCAGGGCGCTCACGAATCCACTCATCGAGTCCATGAGATCCCAAGCGCGTGATGCTCTGCTGTAGTGAATCAAGGGAAAGCGTCTCTCGATACACAGCTCCTTGGCGCTCGCAACCTATCACGTACAACTTATTGTCAATCGCACGAATCGCCAACGGTCCACGGGCAAGTCGTGTGCGCGCCATCAGTTGCAACGTCCCGTTGGTCGCTTGAGAGAAGGCGAACGCTACAGCGCCCTGCGCGATCCACAACGTGTTGTCGCTTGTTACGTCAAACGCGCGTCGGTCGTGTTCACTTCGCAACATGTCTCGAAAAAACGTCGCGAGAGATCGACACACTGGCAGCCGACGATGATCCACTCGCTGGAGCATTTGTGCACCAGGCGGATCGTTTACGTCCGACCCAAAGACTTGATCGCCGATGCGTTCGAGCCCGGTTGTGCTGATCGCGAATCGCTCGATGCCAAACGTAGTGTCTGCGTACAAAGTGCTGCCAACAACGCGAATCGTGCGAATTTCTCCACACGTCGTGACCTCCCCGGTCGCTGGCAGTTGGCTAGAATAGCTGTCAAGCGAGTGCCAGTTGACTGAGCGATCACTCGCTACGAGCAACCACTCAGGCGACAGCGCGACGGCGTCAATCCTGTCACGCAGACGAGTTTGCGAAACAATAAAAGTCGGACGCGCCACTTGAGCGAGTCCCAGTTCGCGACCCTGTGCGTAAGCGACGAAGCGCTCATCCATCGCAAAGGTCTCTGCTCGAAGCGAAGTCTCTGCGACGGTTGCGGCGCTCCGAGCGCACTGCAAACCGGCGCCAGCACAGACGAGTTCGCCCGCAGTCGATCCTGCACTGGGTTGTTGGCACGCGAGCTCTGCGCGAAGCCCCGTTGCTCCGGTTGGGTTGCTCGCCAAAATCGATTCGATCCCGCAGTGCTCTCGTTGAGTTGCCGGGCGATGTTTTTGAATACCCTCCAGGCTCGTCTCCATAGACAAAATGCTCGCATGCGTGCGAAGTGCTGAGCAATCGAAATCGCCACAGCAAAACCGGACTCACCGCAATGACTGGAATGTGCGAGGCGACGGTCCTCAGCTCGTCAGCACACGCGCTCGCGCATCACGAAGCACACGACAGCAATGACACGGCTGTGTTTCGCTGAAGTCTGTGCTTCGGCGCAACCTTCGCGCCAATAAATCAAATCCCGTGGGTCGCGGTACGAGCGATGAATCTCCGTTCAGCCAGCGATCGAATCCCTTTTGAGGGAGATTCGTCGCTAGCGAAAAGACCCGCCAATGGCTCAAGCAACGCGTGCTGCCCGCTATGGCCGCACGTTGGGCGGAAGCGGGACGAAGTATCCTCCCGTAAGCATTGCGTACGTTGAGCCTATCGCGACGATCGCTCCCGATTGAGATGGTGCGGTCAGCACCACGCGTTCGCCAGTGACAATGTTGCGAAGCACGCGTTCAAAACCGGTGTGTTCATCGTCTACGCAACCGTTAGGATTGAGTCGATCCGCAGAGAAGTCAACGTAGGAAACCCAGTCGCCGTGGCCAACGGGCTCGGTCTGTGTAGAAGCATTCTGCGTGATGTTTCGTGGAGGTTCCCGATCAACGGTACGTGAATCGAACGTGTAAATATCTGCCCCTGCTTCGCACACAGAATCCGAACGAGTTCCGGCGAAATAGAAGCGATATAGATTGGTTGGATCTTGCCTCAGCCACGACATGGACACATCTCCCGTCCACACCATCTGCGGTTGCCGATAGGGTGGCCGCAAGATCCACAGTTGCGAAAGTACGCGACCCAAGTTGG
>JANNCG010000969.1:0-2150 GCA_031386385.1 Myxococcales bacterium | reverse complement strand
CGGGGTCAAACGTCGCGTGGCACGCCGAGCAGTTCGCCGCCGGGACTCCGGGCTTGTTCACTTGGTTGCGGTCGATGGCGTGACACGGCGTACACGCGCTCTCGGTCGGGACCAGTGAGTCTTCCACACGCGTGCTTGTTGTTGCTCGGGTATGGCAACGCACGCAGCTCATTTGCCCCAGCGCCATGTGCGCTTGATGCGAAAAATGCAGCGGCAAGGTCTGTGTGGGATAGATGGCACGAGACGGCGTCCCGACGGGTGTTGCCTCGCGCTCCCACAGGCGAAGTCCGCGACGAAGGATCGCCGGACGAATGGCGTAGCCGCAGGCCGCGGCAAAGAGCCAAAAGAGCGTGAGAAGCAAATAGGCAGTATTTTTTCTCACGGTTGTGCGCTCAACACGAGGCTAGACATCACGCGAAAGCGTTGACCCACCATGGGGTTGCTGTCGAGCTCGGCGTCTACGTGAAGCCGAGCGAAGGGGGTCAAACGAAGGACACCTCCGCCGACGATGGCGACGGAGGTTCCGTTGCGTTGGGCGCGAAGGGGCTCTGAGTTGGTCCAAAGTGAGATGCTCGCGTTGAGCAACACCCGATCGCGCCATGGCTGAAACGAAGTTTGCACGTCGACACCTCCGCGAGCGGCGAGTGAGCCTCCCTCTGCAGTGCCTCGAACGGTGAACTCCCACGAGGGTTTTTGCAGGGTCAACGCGCCCGTAGCGCCAACGGTGTACTGATCCACAACGGAGGCTGCGTTGGCGGACGGTCCGGCTTCTGAGAGGGCATAGCGCCGCCCTAAACCCGTGACGGTGATGTGCGTTGTGGGATGAAGTTGCACGGTTGCAACCCCACGCGCTTCATCAATGGGATCCATCCAAAAGGCGTTCCAAATGGTGGTCTGATCGAATGAGGGCCGCAAACGTTCAATCCCCGCACGCAGTGACCATAGCGAGCGCGCTTGGCGCCACTCAGCAGAGATCCCGAGGACCGAGAGCAAGCGTTGCGGCACTGAAAACACAGCTCTTCCAGACAATCGCAGTGACACCAGCGGTGCTGCATCCACGCTCGCCCCGAGCTTTTCTTCTGCGACACCCTCACGGCTCCACACACGTCGGTATGTGGCTCTCGCAAAATATTGACCCAATGCCCTGCCCTCAAGCGCGAGCGCAACAATGGGTGCATACGGACGATCCGCAATCCACGGTGCAACCGAAGGATCCCACGCGCCACGATCCGCGCGCGCCGCCCCATCGCGCTCAAACCGCGAGTCCGACAACGGAAACCCTCCCCGCACTTCAAGCCCCCCGTACGCTTCAAGCGACAGCCACGGCAACACGTTGAACCGCGTGAGGGCTCCGTCGTGCAAAAAAAAGCCAAGCACGTCGGTGGTCATCATGCGCCCGAGCCGAAAATCAACGCGCCCTTTCGCCAGCCCATTCACCGCCAAATACGCATACGGAATGTCCACGCTCCGCCGCGCATACCCCTGCACCCAGTCGCTCGTTCGATCAAAATTCGTCTCGTCTAAACAGCGCCCCGACGCCCCACCACAGTTGTCTCCAAACTGTCCGTCAAACCTAAGCCTAAACCTAAACAACACCGTCGGTCCGCGGCCGTCGTCGAACTGATGACTGGTCGAAAAAGTTAGAATCTGTGTCAGCCTGCGTGCAGAAATTATCGGCGCACCATACGGCCCACGCGCTTGGTAAGCTTGCGCGTACGTCTCTGCATGAATGTCATATTCTACTGCAAAAACATTGGCAGAATACGCAAGCACGCACCCTGCGAGAGCCGCGGACTGCCAACATTTCATCAACGGACCCTTTAGCGGCGGGCGCTCACTTTGGCTCCGCCAAACAGGCGCACAAGCTCGTCGTCGTAGTGATCCGCGACCGCACCGACTGCCTGCAAGATGTATCGAACCTCGCTGGGATCAAGGTCGCGCACAGGCCTCTCTGAGACCGCCACAATACGGTCGTCGTGAACGCCGAAAGACACCGAGCCCAGCGCACTGGCATTGAGCTCAAGGAGCCTGCGAAATAGCGCCGCTTCGTTGGTCTTATCGTAGACAATAATTGGCGAAACGACGCGCAAAAAGGCTGAGTCTTCTCCACCTCGCGGAGCGCGCAAGAAGATCGCGACCGCTGCGCTGCC
>JANNCG010000948.1:0-2487 GCA_031386385.1 Myxococcales bacterium | reverse complement strand
GACAGCACGACAACAAAACCGAGCCACCGTGGTGGTCGAGTTTGAAATCCAAATCGTGATCGTTGCTGCGTCATCTAGTGAATCGATGCGCCGGCCGATTGCGCTTGCCATTGACCAACCAAACCAATCGCCCCGCCATTTGTCTGCAATTCACCAGTGAATCAGCTCGGGCCGTATCACAAACTGTCGCAAATATTCTCCAAACCTGGACTAAGTAATGTGTTGGCACGGGGATTTATTCTTCTGCTTCGGTGGCCGGAAGCTCCACTCGTCCGTTAGGCCCGAAAATGTGATGACAATCATCGTCCATGGCGAGATCAAAGTAAGTGCCTGCCAGTCGGCCCCTTGCTGGATGCCAACGCAATCGCTTTTCTGCTCCGTAGCCATGATCCCAACAGCCCCAAATCACCATTTCACCGCGAGGGTGAGCGCGTACAGCGTCCCACTGACGAAGATCGTTGATCAACGCCATCGGCTGGTTATCTGCCCAACGAAGCGTGTGCAACCGTGGTTGGTCTCGAGTGATGCCAATGACAGCCGAGACCGGGTGACCACAAATTAAGTACCCGATGTTGAGCGCAAACTCCCACGCCCGGCCATCGTGGTTGTAGTCCCCTATGTCGAGGACGGTGATCCACGGCGTGCGTTCGAGCTGCGCAGGCGTGGGCGAAGGCTGCCTCATTGTGGATTGCACCCGTCGCGGAATGAGCAAGTGAGGGAAACAACCCCCTCCGGAGTCTCCACTCATGCAAGCGTTGCGAAGAGAGTCGACCACGACGCCATTTCGTAAGCGCTCGATGACCGCTGGGCGTTCGTCATGACGGCGAGCAAATGCGTCGAGACAAGTTCCTCCTTCGTCGTCTTGTTCTTCGGATGGCCGCGAGGAAGTCTCAAAGCGAACGCGCCACTCCTCTTCAACTCCATCGACCATCACGCGGTGTGACTCGCGGATGTTCGGCGCGAGGGGTTGTGATTCTTGGCACGCGGCAACTTCGTCGGCGCTCAAGTACACCGACCCCTCGGCACCAGTGCTCCGTATGCGAACACGGCAGAGGACCCCAACGCGATCGAGTGTCCGGCGCGCGTCGTCTCGAACGGCGAGCAATTCGAGTGCGGTTCCGGCGGGGATCACCGTGGTTGGATGATCCTCGTACATGGTCGTCCGCAACCGGAGTGCAACAGCCGCGTGGAAGTCGCACCGATTGGCGACACCCGCTTCTGTGTTCGCGTTTGCCGCAACCTCGAGGACCGCGACCGTGTCTCCGTTGGCGAATGCATCGGGGCGATCGGGACTAAGTGATGTCGTATTGATTGGTTGCTGGACGGCTGCGGAGCGGGGCTGCGCTCCGCGAGTCGGTGAGCGACAGCTCAGGACAACGACGCAGCACACTGTGAGCGATGGTAGGATTTGTGCAGATTGAGCGGCCTCATCGAAGGACATTGACCGGGCAAGCATACGCTTTCCGTAGCGCATCTGAACGTGCCACGATGCAAACCGCGCCCCAAATCACGGAAAACTCAGGGACGTGATTTGGGCAGCTGGATCAATCAGCAGAAACCAACTCTATATCTGCGCCACTTGCGAAACGTTCGCCGATCAGCAACCGCTCGCCGTCAAGCTTGTTCGGCTCTTTTGCATTGCTCTGGATCATCCATGACGATCAAGCGAACAGCGCCGCTCGTGTCGAAGGAGTTCACCGCCCAAGCGCGCCTTCGCCGTTGCATACCCTGTGCACGATTGTGTTTGCGGGCTTGAGTGAAGCTCAGTTTTTATAGCAAATATGCTAGCGAATGACGGACGGGTATTCCGCGCGGTCGCGAGCACTCGCGAACCAACTATCCAGTGCGGGGCTGCGGAGACCGAATGCGCTCGCTACCGAAATGCATAATTCATCGTCGCGAACGGCGCCTTCGAGCACGCGGGCGGGAGCCGTCGCAATGCCCATCGCGCCTCCATGAATCACGCTCACAGAACCAACGCAGTTTTCGTGAACCCTGCCCGCTTCACGGACCCACGGCCGGTCGCTTGGAACAGCGGCACGAGGCGCCCCGACAACGAGATCGCCAAAACCGTCACCGTTGACATCTCCCGCACTCGCCACTGAATGACCAGATGCATAGCTCGCCGGGGTCGTTGGAATGCCCATCGCGCTTCCGTGAAACACACTCACGGAACCGGTGTAGTAGCGCCCTACTGCGAGATCGGCAAAACCGTCACCGTTGACATCTCCTGCATTCGCCACTGAACCGCCAAACCCCTCGGCTTCCGCGACGCCCGCGAGGACGCGCGCCGGCGCGCTACGAATGCCCCTTGCCCCTCCTTGAAAAACGCTCGCGGAACCGACACGCGGGACACCGCTTGCACCCGCCATATACGCCCCCACAACGAGATCGGTAAAACCGTCGCCGTTCACATCTCCTGCAGTTGCCACCGAAGAACCAAACCGATTGAACTCAGCAAGTCCTTCGAGGATGCGGGCCGGAGCC
>JANNCG010000771.1:0-8464 GCA_031386385.1 Myxococcales bacterium | reverse complement strand
TGAGCACTTTGAGCGATCGTTGAGCGTTCTTGCTGAAATTGTCATCGATCCCGAGCTCTCGCAAAGTTCATTCGAGCTCGTGCAAGACCGGCTATTGTTGCGTCGCACGCTTGAGCTTGAGTCCACCGCCTTTGCGTCTCGACAGTTTGTTGGCGAGCGGCTGTTTGGACCTGCCCACCGCTTGGGCAATCCCTTGCTCGGAACCGAGACCTCCATCGCCGCGCACCGACTCGTTGATGTACGTGCATTTTATCAACAGCGCTACATTCCCTCAAACATCACGCTGGTGATCGCGGGGCCGGTGGCGTCCTCGGGGGTGACCGCTGCGGTCGAGACGGCATTTGGAAGATGGTCCTCGACGTCGGCCCGAAGAATCGAAGCGCCTGCGCGAGCGGTCCCAACGAACCCTCCGCATCGTATGAATTTTGTTGCTGTCGAAAACGGCTCAATCACAGGTGTAACGATCGGTTTTCGAATTCCGCCGAGTCTACGCACTCCGTCCCTTGAGATCACCAATCTCATCTTGGGTGAGCTCGCGACCTCTCGGCTGGCGCAGTCCCTTCGTGTTCGCGAGGGGTATAGCTACTCACCTATGTCCTCGTTTGTGACCACGCCCATCGGCGGACAGGTGACCGTCACGTTTTTTATGCGTCCCGAGCTCTTAGTTCAAAGTCTTTCGCAGGCACTGGCCCAAATCAGCCGGCTGGTCCAAGAGGCTCCGACAGTGGCTGAGGTTGAGATCGCGAAGCTCAGTCAGCGCACCTGCTTTATCTCGGCATTTGAGACCCCAGACCGCATCGCGGATTTTCTGCGAGTGTACATCGCCGATCACGTTAGTCCCATAGAGATACAGACTCGCCTCGCGCAGATCGCCTCGGTTACCCGAGACGATGTGTTAGCGTGGTCGCGTCGAGTCTTGGATGTCCAGCAGGCGATCGTGCTTGTCCTAGGCCAGCCAGATGGGCTCACCGCGCGGTCCCTTGAGACCGTAGGGCTCGGCCCGGTGCAATTTTATCGCGGGCGGTTTTCAGGCACTCAAGCAAGCACTCGTTAGCGGTGGGCGGCCGATCTCTACTGCGCGTACTCGGCAATCAGCGACCACAGCTCGCCGTGAAACACGTCGTCCGTACAGATACACGTCTGTTGCACAAGCTCCCGAAGGGCCGCGAGTGAGCGGGGTCTCGCGTGATGCTTCTCGATCCCAAGCTCTCGCACAAACGTCCGTCGTGAGCCCACATGCAACGGAACCACCGCCGCCAAAAGCTCATACAGCCACGGACTCAGCCGGTGCTCATCGCTCGGGGACACACACAGAATCACGCGTTGATACGCACTCAATCGCTGCTGTAGGGCCTCGGCGGTCTCGCCGCCAAACGGATGGGTGATCAGCAGTGATGCGCCCGTCTCACGGCGAAATCCTTTGGCCCAATCGGGCACGATCCACGCGCTCGCACCCGAGAACACACACTCTACGTTTGAGATAAGCTCGGCGGGATCGTCGCGTACAATCTGAGACACACGAGTCCACAGAGCGCTCTGAGTTTGAAAGAGCAAGACAGCTCGCTGAGCACAGCGCTGATAGAAGACGTCTTTGGCCTGCTGGGCTTCTTCTTGACTTACCTTGGCGCCCTCGGCCATCGTGGCCAGGGCGGCGAGCGTCGCTTGAATATCGCTTGTAGATTGTATTGTCGTGGGCGCCTCGATCACCGACAACGGAGACAATCCTGTGCGGGGTCCCAAACTCAACGGCAAATCCGCTTGCCCGGTGGTCGAAACGCCACAGTTATCGCACGCCTTCGCAGCGCGCGACTGGAGCCACCCGCAGTGATCGCACCGCACGCAAGATGACAGTAAGGGTGCGGATATCGGTTGGGTCATTGCGAACGTTGCAAGTCTAGCTCTTGCTTAGCTCAGCGGACAGAGCGGACAGCAGCGTGTGGAGCTTTTGCACGGTGTTAAAGTTGCGAGAGGTTGTGGGCGAGCCGGTGGCCTTGTCGATGTGAGCGGGAGTGATCTTCGATCGCCCGGCGCCTTCTACGTAGTCGATCCAGAGGGCGTCTCTTGCGAGCGCGAGCTGCTCGTTGCTCACGGCCTTGAGCGAGAGGGTCGCGACAGTGTTGGCGAGCGGCGCGGCTTTTGACAGCGCGAGGTGCAGCAGGTTGGCTCGGGTCTGTTGTGCCTCCAAAAAAGGGGTCGAATTGGCGTACTCGCTCCACTGCGACAGCGTACGAATCACCACAGGGATGGCGAATCCGCACCGCTTCTCAAGAGCACTCTCAAGCGCGGTCTCAATCAGTGATGGGGGTTGCTCGGAGGCGAACAAGAGGTTTCCGCTGTTGATGTAGGTGCTGACGTGGAGGAGCTTGAGCTTGGTGGCGATCAAGGCGAGGTCTTTCATCGCGAGGGGGTGTTTGCCGCCGACGTTGATGCCGCGCAAAAGGGCGATCATCGGGACTAACGAGCCAGGCGAGGGTGCGATGGTCGCGGCGTCGGGTTTTGTCTTTGGCTTCTGCATGGAGATGGGTTGCGGACAAGTTGTAGTGTCGTGTTGAGTGTCTGCGGCGCGACCACCGGTGCCACGCGTGAATGCCCGAAACGTGCGGGGCTCAACCAGCTGCTCAAGATGTGCTTTCTTCGTGAACCGACCGTCGCCTAGCTCTTCGCCTCGGTCGGTGGGCATGCCCTGCCAACGCCGTTGTGTTGTATGTGTGGGGGGCTCCCAGGTCTCGCGAAGCCAATCAATGTCGCACTGTCGAATTGCTCGATCCACGAGAGAAATCACAGCAACTGCAGCGGCCCGGTCTTCTGCAATCAACGTGAAGCGGTGCGTCGGCGTGGTCACGCAGCGACCCAGTGCTCAAGCTCGGCGATCCAAAATTCTCCGGCACTTAGTGAGCGGACTTTTGCTCGCTTCGGATGCTCGCTCAGGCGTCTTGCGTTGACTTTGCCTTCCGCGGAGCGACCCAAGACCACCACTTCTTCGTCCGTGAAATGCTCGACAACGAGGGGTGAGTGAGTGGTCGCGACGATCTGAATCTCTGGATACTGGACTTGCACTTCGCGCAGAATCTTCACGAACTGAGCCTGCGCCTCAACGTGGAGCGCGCGGTCGAGGTCGTCGATTAAGATGCGACGGACTTCGGTTCGTGATTCGAGTGCGGTGAGCGCGGCGATGAGCAAGAGCGTGCCTTCGCTGACGGCTTCGGCGGGGATGTTTGGTGCGTCAACGAAGGAGACGGTGAGGGCGTAGCCAGTGACGATCTGTGCCATGTACTCGTTGAATCCTGTGGATTTTCGCAGCGCCCGGCTCATCGCTTCGGTTTCTATTGGAATCATCCCAAGATCCCGAATCGTGGGGATGAGCATTCGGGCCCGATCAAGGATGCGACGATACTGGGTGTCACTCGTGAGCTTTAAGTGCGCGAGAGTTGACGCAGTGCCAAAGCCGTCAAAGTCGACGACAGTTTTTAGCACTGGTGTCGGCGCTGCGATTCGGCGTGGTGACAATGAGAGTTCGATCGTTCGCGCCTCGCTCGGGTCGCTGGGTCCTCCAGAACCCGTACTAGTGGTCGAAGTTAGACTACGGTTGAGTCCCCAGCTTTTGGCTGATGCTCCCGCCTGCTGAATGACTATTGAGGCCGATTTGGTTCCCGATCGCACGGCAGCGGTTGGTGCGCGTCCAACGCTTACGCAGTCTTTGTTTTGGCTCGTGCGAGCTAGCTCTGCGAGGGCCTCAAGGATCGAGGACTTGCCCACGCCGTTGCCACCGACGAGAATTGTAAAGGGCGACAGCGGGACAAGGGTGTCCTCGTGGCCGCGCCAATTTTGCAGTCGTATCGATGAGAGCATTGTGCAGCGACTATACAATAGTTCTTGGCACACCGGGTTGAGCGTTGTTCTCGGTGGCTCAACCGATTCGCGATCACTTCGTTCAGTCAGCCGCGGGCGTGTCTACTACCGTACCGCTGTCACCGTCGGCGATCGGATCGGGGACGTCCGCTGTGGCGCCATCGCCACCGTCCACACCCCCATCACCACGCGCCATCGGTGTGCAAAAGCCTTGCGAGAGCGATCCACGGTACGGAACACACTCCGACGTCGCGGCACATCCGTGATTCGGCAATGATGTGAAGCGCGAGTGCAGACAATTGATCGGATCGCAGAAGCCGGTGGACGATCGCGCTCCACCCACAAATTCATAGAAAAAGCACCCGTAGTCTCCGCGGCAGTCTTCGCGTGTGCGGCACTCTTTTAAACAAGATCCCGTATCTCCTTCGTCGGCGTTGTCGTCGTAGGGGACAATCACGCTTCCGACGGGACAATTCGATCGTGGCAACGAGAGTCTTGGTGCGTACGCTGCAGCTTCTGGGATCCGTCCAAAGCTTCGACAGTAGCCGTCCGTCCATCCCGTTGCCTCGCCATCAAAGACACCTGGCCGGCAATCTCCTTTGCAATCGTCGTCCTCGACGCAGGGCTCACCGTTGTTTCGACCGCCTGGATTGGGAGCAGTTCGAGTGCAATCGCCGGTGAATGAGTAAAGGTCGCAGACAAACCCTACCGCACACCGCGGCTCTCCGCCCCCAGCTGGCTCCGAACACGCAGGAAAGCACTGTCGCCGATTGGGCACCGCTGTGTCTACGCGCTCGCAAGCCTGTGTTTGCGGACACTCACCGCCACCGAGGCTGCAGCGCGGAAAGCACAGTGAGCCTGCGCACAGTCCCGTATCGCCGCAGTCGTCATCGGTCGCGCATCGTCGTGAGCACAACCCGCCAGGATAGATCAACAGACAGCGACCGAGCGGTCCGCATTGCGTGTTCTCGGTGCAGCGAGCGAACAGTGCGCGGGGTGTGGGCACATCGGCTGGAGCGCTTGTGTCCAGCGCTGTCGCGTCGAGCGCGCCATCGAGCGCTGCGTCTATTGGCGTGGCGGCAGTGCACCCGTGCACCAGAAGCACCAGAAAACTTAGCGCGAACCATTGTTCTCTTTGCATCGACCACAAGGGTATCACCCAATTGAGCGGGCGAGTTTGTGCTCCGGATCTGCTCGCGAAGTACGCTGAATTCACTCGCTAATTGCAC
Organism: Myxococcales bacterium; assembly: GCA_031386385.1. Classification (GTDB taxonomy): domain Bacteria; phylum Myxococcota_A; class Polyangia; order Polyangiales; genus JANNCG01. Next base: position 3,386 of record JANNCG010000771.1, on the reverse strand, counting down.
TCGCTATGCACTTTGTAGCCAAAATCCCAGGACACCCAAATCTTATGACGTCATAAGCTTTTTCGGTGATTCTCAATTTGTGCATCTGCGACTCAATTCGCAGCATATTTCGCAATGTGTACAAAGATCCTACCCGACGCCGCTCGCCGGACTTACCCCTTGTTTGGCAGCGCCGCGATGCGCGCCGACAGCTCACCTAGCTCGCGCTGAATCGCGTCTACTTGGCGCTGCAGTTTGCGTCGGTCCGCACGCTTGATGTCCCGTGCCGCGAGTGCGAGTTTTTTCTGAAATCCACCCGCCGTTAGTCGCTCTTGAATTCCGCTGAGCCAGGTTTGCACGCGGGGGACGCTCACGCGCAGGTCGCGCTCAATTCCGTTCTCTTCAAGCACGTTGAGCACGTAGTCGCGGGTGGCTCGAATCGTGAGTTTGCTATTGAGCGCGTGTCGTGCGCCTTCGCGCAAGAGCTCGTCGGACTCAAGCCGCAGAAGCAGCTCTTTGCGACCCAGATCAAGGGCACGCCAGTTGTCGTCGTTCAGGCGCTTGTCATAGGCCGCACACAGCAGGCTCACGGTGAGCATTCGCTCGTTCAGCCTCAGCGTCGAGCCTCCGGCGCGCGCGACAAGCACCTGCCACACGGGATGCTCTCTGCGGTTCTCAAGCACTTGGGTTGAGTCGCTGTTAAACAGGTTCACAAAGAGCCAACTGCCATAGTCTTTGAGCAAGTCTTCCATCCCTTCGCGGGCAGATTCGCCGCGACGCAGGGCTTCGGAGAAGAGCTTTCGCTCGGGCTCGGCCAGGGAGCGTGTGTCGCTTGCCTTTTTGTCGGCAGGCGTTCTCGCACTGGTTACAATCTCCAGTTCGTGTTCGGTTGCGTTTGTTGGTGCGGGTTTTGTCTTGGATTTGGTCTTGGCCGTCGCGTTGGCATGGGCTTGGACCTTCGGTGACTCGTTTTTTAACTTCGCAGGCGCTTTCATCGGATCGCGATTGGAGCAGATAATCTCAAAGTGTTCTGCAAAAAATTAAGTGGACAACCCGCACGGCCGTCGCCCACGCCTCCAGTAGCAGCGTCCCATCGACGGCAATCCGTGGGCACGAGTACCTGTGGGTTTTTGCACACCCACCCCTGCGTTTGCTCTGGTCGCATGCATACAATTGCATCTGAGCGCGAAAGCAAGCCATAGTACAGAGGTTGTAGCTCCCATGATGTCTTCGCTTAACCGCTGTTCGTTTGTTGTCGCTTCGCTCTGTCTCGTATTGGGCACTCCTGTGTTGCATGCTCAGGGGCGTCGGCCCGCCACCGTGACCCATTCGCGAGAAGCCACCGAGGCGCTTCGTCAGGCGGATGCGGCGTTTCAGGCGAACCAGCTGGACCTCGCGCTGACGCAGTACCAGCGAACACTTGCGCTCTCGCATGATCCCTCGGTGCTGTTCAACTTGGGTCGCACGTTTTTTGCCCTTCGTCGCTGGTCTGATGCGATCGCGACCTGGGATCGATTCGTGATCGAGAGCCGGGACGAGAGCGCGCGTGCGGCGGTGGATGAGATGCTCGCAGAAGCTCATCACGAGCTGGATTTGGACACATCGACTGCACGTCCAGTCGCAGCGACCGGAGCGGCCGGCGTCCAGGGGTCAGGGCCATTGGCGAACGGCTCCAGACAGACCCAAGCGCTGCCATCACGTGGCGCTCGAACCGTCACACGCGCACCCACCGGGGCGTGGGTACTGACGGGAGTCGGCGCTGCGGGTGTAGTCACTGGAGCTATCACCGGAGCGCTGTATTTTAGCAGCTTGTCATCGCTACAAAGTGAGCAAAATTGCACGCCCATCGGGATGGGGCAGTTTCGTTGTGACCCCGCAGCGTTGCCCCTCGCGCAAGGGACCAGCACCTTGGGCAACGTCGCGTGGAGCTCGCTCGCGGTGGGCTCTGCAGTGCTTACCACCGGGCTGCTCTGGGCGGTGCTGGGGCGCCGGGCTGAGAGCACCTCGGTGTACGCGGTGCTCACGGGCGAGCGGGTCGAGTATGGGCTGGTGCGTGGATGGTAAAGCCCAAAACCAAGGCTGCACACAAACACTGTGTCATCATCGGGATGTGTTGGTCGCTTGGCACGGGCTGCTCGCTCAGCGCGTACACGTTTGATCGTGAGGGCGGTGCGATGCGCGATGCTTCGACGGAGGTGGCGGAGGGTAGCAATGACGCCCCCGTGGTGAATCGGTTGGATGTTGTGAGCGACACAGACGGCGCGGTGAGCGGTGATCGCCCGGACCCTTTGGTGGACGTCCCTCGGATGGATGTGGGTGATTCGGGCGTGCAAAACTGCCCATTTGTCTTCGACGTCAACGGAATCTACGTCAGCCCTACGGCTCCTCCTGGAGGAGATGGAACCCCAGAGCGCCCGGCAAACACGCTGACGGCGGGGATCGCGATCGCGCGGATGTTTAGCAGCGCCGTGCTCTACGTGGATCAAGGGATGTACAACGAGCCGCTATCGCTCGTTGGGGTCATGCAACCGCTCACAGTTCAGGGCGGAGTGAGACGTGTAGGCGGAGCGTGGAGTCGAGACTGTTCGCCCACGGCACGGACGCGGACCGTTGTACAAAGTACGACTGGGACTGCCGTGCGATTTGTGCGCTGTGCGCGGAGGGTTGAGGTCTCAACCATGACGCTGAGCACGGTGGCGGTGACGCCAGCGGGAGAGAGCGCGTACGGGGTGTATGTGGACGGGATTCCGATGCAGACCGTGGTGCTTGATAACGTTGCAGTGATGGTGTCTCGGGGAGGTGCAGGCGCCGCAGGTGCTGCGGGTGTCGCCGGGATGCCGACAGTGTGCAACGGGATCCGGGACTGCAGCGGCGGTGGGGCCGGAAACAACGGCTTTCAAGCGGCGAGCGCGCCAGTTGGCCAGATCGGACAAACCGGCTACATCGCACCGATGGCTGCGTCCGGAGTCAACGGGACCAACGGCTTCAACGGGGTTGCCGGTCCTTTCGGAGTCACCCGTGGCAACTGCTATCGCTGCGCGGGTGTCGCCGGAGGCGCGGGGATTGACATGCTTCGCTGCGCGATGGACTCGCTTGTGTCCGGAGATCAAGGCACGTGTGGGTGCGCGGGCTCTTTTGGGACTGGAGGGGCTGCGGGGCAGAGCGGCGGAGCTGCAATCGGAATATTTGTGGGCAACGGAGGGTCGGATGTCTCGCTGATCAACGGCAGCTTGGTGCAGGTGGGCAATGGCGGTCCTGGAGGTGCAGGGGGTGTCGGTGGGCTTGGCGGAGCGCCCACGGTGGGTCGTCCCGGTGGGCCGCAGTTTTGCGCTGTAAACTGTATAACTCCCAACATGTTTGCTTGCTACTTAGATGTTCCGCAGGTGGCGATGGGTCCGGTGCCGCTG
>JANNCG010000928.1:0-3531 GCA_031386385.1 Myxococcales bacterium | reverse complement strand
CGATCACCGATCGGCTTGATATTCTTGAAAATAGTGCGGGTTTATTAGAGACAGAGGCATAAGGTCTGGTAGCGTTATCACACCCTTGATGACGAAAAATCCTCTCGTTCGTTCGTGCGCAGCGCTGTTGGTGGTTGGTGTGGTTGGGGCTTGTGCTCCTCCACCGGCACAAGCGGTGATCGATGTTCCTACTTCTGATGCAACGTCGATGACTGCTGATATGCCCACTGGCGCCATGCCCGATGGGCGTGCGATGGACATGGACGTGCCCAATGCCACTGACGTACCAATGGGATCAGATGTTGTGCGATCCGAAGGCCCAACATACTGGGGCACGATCAAGCCGTTGTTCGAGCAGACCTGCAACACTTGTCACTCACCCACGGGCATCGCTCCGATGCCGCTTGAGACACTCGCACAAGTGCGTCCGTTTGCTCGCTTGATTGCGTCGCAAACCACGGCGAGGATCATGCCTCCCTGGATGCCCCGCGAGGGATGCCGAGACATCAACAACTCGCGCGCGCTCACCACTGAAGAGATCGCGACTATTTCGCAGTGGGTGACGTTGGGCACGCCTGAAGGCAACCCCGCAGAGTACCAAGCTCCGGGAGTCCGTGCGGGGACCGTTCGTCCATTGCCTGCACGTGACGGTGACATCGTTGTGCGCCCCGCAGCGCCGTACCTGCCCAACCAACGCATCAGCGATGATTATCACTGCTTCGTTATGGACCCTGCGCTCATGGAGAGCCGCGATGTGGTCGGGATTCGAGTGACAGCGGGCAACGCACGAATCGTCCACCACGTGATCTTGTTTGAGGTACGCACCGGCGGTTTGGCACAGTTAAACCAGCTCGACAACGCGACCCCAGAGCCCGGCTACACGTGCTTCGGTAGCTCGGGAGTGACCCCAAACTTTCGCGCAGGCTCAAACGGAGACCTGATCGATACAGACGTGCAAATGATCACGGGTTGGGCACCGGGTGGTGTCGCTGGATACCTCCCCGTGGGCACCGGTATTCGCTTGAAGCCAGGCTCTCGGTTGGTCATGCAAGTTCACTACAACATGCAAATGTCCACGCGAAACCTTACAGATCAGTCCAAGGTTGAGCTGTTTTTGGGCGAGGCGGGGACGACCCAGCAAGCGTTTTGGTTGCCGCAGGCGAACCAGGACTTCTTGGTTCCCGCAAACGTCGGACCGATGGACCCGCGAGCGCGTGTGACGACAAGCTTTCGCCCAATGAATTTGCCTGTGCGAATCTTCGGCGTTGCCCCACACATGCACACGCGTGGTACGTCCATCTCTGTCGATGTCACCACCGGCGCGGGTGTGAACAACTGCATGGTGGACATCCCCGCGTGGAACTTTCACTGGCAACAGGGGTACTTCTTTCGCACTCCCTACCGAATCAACCCTGGAGCGATGGGAGACACCCTTCGTACAACCTGTGTGTTTGACAACCGCCCAGAGAACCAGCCCTTTGTGGATGGGGTTCAGCAGCCAAGTCGCGATGTTCGTTGGGGTGAAAACACCAGCGACGAGATGTGCTTAAACTTCTATTATGTGTCGATCTAACCAGGATAATCATTGATGAAATCAACATTACGCTCGCTCACATCCATCACGCTCTCTCTCGCGGCGCTCGCCGCGGGGTGCGCGCCGCTGGCAAACACTGGCCGCGATGTTCCGACCGGAGGGGGCAGCGACGTTGTTGTGACGCCACCCACCGATGGGATGGTCGTCGTCAATGATATGCCCAATCCTCCTAGTGGAGGACCCACGTGGTGGAAGGACGTCAAACCAATCATTGATCAGTCGTGCATCAGCTGCCACGCTGAGGGTGGCATCGGACCCGTTCGCTTGACCACGTACGCAACGGTCGCTCCGATGGCTCGCTTGCTCGCCTCGCAGACAGGGAGCCGCACCATGCCGCCGTGGATGGCCGCAGATGGGTGCCGCTCAATCAAAGACTCGCGTGCGCTCACAGCTGACGAGATCGCGGTGTTTGCCCAGTGGTCTACATCGGGCGCCCCAGAGGGCAACGAGGCCGACTATCGTGCACTTCCTCCACGTACGAGCACCACGATGCCGTTGCCTGCACGAGATGGCGACATCGTCGCGCAGCCCGCAGAGGCCTACCTCCCCAATCAACGTCTGACTGACGATTACCACTGTTTTGTCGTTGATCCCAACATCACCGAGACCCGCGACGTGGTCGGCGTGCGAGCCACTCCAGGCAACGCGCGCATCGTGCATCACATGTTGATGTTTGAGGTCCGTACTGCAGGCCTCGCGGCGCTGCAGCGCTTGGATGACGCAGAGCCAGGACCTGGTTACACCTGCTTCGGCGGACCTGGCGTCCCTGTCAACTACCGCGCAGGGACCAACGGCGACTTGGCCGAGCTCGATATGCAGCAGGTTGCCGCTTGGGTACCTGGCAGCGTTGCTGGATACATGCCCGAAGGCACTGGAATCCGTCTCAAACCAGGCTCGCGCTTGGTGCTGCAAGTTCACTACAACGTCCAGCCATCGACCCGTGGGATGACGGACCGGATGCGGGTGGATCTGTTCTACGGCCAACGTGGGACAACGGGCCAGGCGCTTTGGTTGCCGCAGTCGAACACAGACTTTATGGTTCCAGCTGGCGCTGGGCCGATGGATCCGCGCTCGACCGCAAACGCCGAGTTTAGAAACGTGTTGCCCATTCCGCTGCGAATTTTCGGAGTATTTCCGCATATGCACCAGCGTGGCTCGAGCATTCGAGTAGGCGTCCGAACCAATGCCGGCGTCGACAATTGCATGGTGAACATCCCCAAGTGGGACTTTCACTGGCAACAAAACTACTTCTTCAGCGTTCCGTTTCGACCCACTGGCGGGCCCAACGGAGACACCCTGCACACGACCTGTGTGTGGGACAATCGACCAGAGAACCAGCCCTTCATCGACGGCGTCCAGGCAGCATCGCGTGACCTTCGCTGGGGCGAAGGCACAAGCGACGAGATGTGTCTGAACTATTACTACATCGCTCTTTAGCGATACAACGCGCTTAGTGCCTCGCGCTTAGCGCTTGCGAATCCATCGGCTCGGGGGACCCAAAAGGTAAAACCAGACTACAGTAAGCCAAGCGCTTGCTGTAGATCTGCGAGCAAATCCGCTGGATCTTCGATACCCACAGCGTAGCGAATCAGCGCGTCTTTCATCCCAATAGCCTCGCGCTGCTCGGTGGTGAGCTCAAAAAAGCTCATCAACGCAGGCTGCTCAACCAGGCTCTCAACTCCACCTAACGACGGCGCAATCCGAGGAATCTTCAGCGCATCCACAAACCTCCCCGCGCCCTTCAAGTCCGTATCGACTTCAAAGGTCACAACCCCGCCAAATCCGCTCATCAATCGCTTGGCAACCTCATGCGAAGGATGGCTCGCGAGACCGGGATACCAAACACGCCGGACCTTGGCGTGCTTCTCAAGAAACTCAGCGATCATTTGTGTCGAAGCGTTCTGCTGAGCCACACGAAGCGCGAGGGTCTTCACGCC
>JANNCG010000907.1:0-8385 GCA_031386385.1 Myxococcales bacterium | reverse complement strand
GTGTGCGACAGGTGCCTTCGTGGCCGGAACCGTTTGCACTGGCGGTGTCGCAGCGGGCACTAACGAGAGCACGGAACCGCTCGACTCGGGCGGCTCATTCGTGGGCAACGGAGGCGGGCCAGCCGGTGATCCAGGTCCCGCAACGGGGCCATCATGGCCGCTGGGTGAGTCCGGGGCGGGCGGCGCAGAATATAGCTCATTGGCCATACGAGTCAGCAGCGTCGTGAGGTTTACCGGATCAAACTCAGGCAAAGTCGCGCGTGTCCCTACGAGCCCGACTTTGCCTGAGTTTGATCCGGTAAACCTCACAACGCTGCTCACTCGTATGGCCAATGAGCTATATTCTGCGCCGCCCGCTCCGGACTCACCCAGCGGCCATGATAGCCCTGTTGCGGGACCTGGATCACCGGCTGCCCCGCCTCCGTTGCCCACGAATGAGCCGCCCGAGTCGAGCGGTTCCGTGCTCTCGTTAGTGCCCGCTGCGACACCGCCAGTGCAAACGGTTCCGGCCACGAAGGCACCTGTCGCACACACACCATCCGCACACGAGCCAGCCCAGCTTAGCCCACCAGCGGACGCTCGCAGCGCGAACCCGTTTTACGCTCCGCCGCAGTTTGATGGGCTTTTTGGCGGCAAAGACGTGCCGACGTTTGAGAGCGAAGACTTTCGGTTTCCGCTGCTCGATGCACAGCATGATGTGCCCCCGCCCGCTCATTCGGTGTTGAGCGATCCGCACCCTTCAAATTCACCGCCAGGGGATAAAGCTCCGGTTGCGTATGTTCCGGCGTCGCAGATTGAGCCCGACGTGGACCTCGAGCTGCCTAAGCACATGGCGGGCTTTGATGCGCATACGTTGAAGCGAGAGTTTCCGATTTTGCAGAAGCCCGTTCACGGCAAGCAGCTGGTGTGGCTCGACAACGCGGCGACCACGCAAAAGCCACAGACGGTGATCGACCGTCTGTCGTATTTTTACGAAAACGAAAACTCAAACATCCACCGTGCGGCACACGCTCTCGCTGCACGAGCGACGGATGCGTATGAGAAAGCCCGGGATTCTGTCAGGCGATTTATCAACGCACCGTCAACGGAGAACATCATTTTTGTTCGCGGGACTACTGAGGGGATCAACCTCATTGCGCAGTCCTGGGGACGAAAAAACATCCTAGCTGGCGATGAAATTATCATCACGTGGCTAGAGCATCACGCGAACATTGTCCCGTGGCAGCAGCTCTGCGCAGAGAAAAACGCGAAGCTTCGCGTGGTCCCTGTGGACAACCGCGGGCAGGTGATTCTTGAAGAGTACGAGCGACTGCTTGGACCTAAGACCAAGTTGGTTGCCATCACGCAGGTCTCAAACGCCCTGGGCACCGTCACGCCGTCTAAGATCATGGTCGACATGGCCCACCGTCACGGAGCGCTCGTCATGCTCGACGCGGCGCAGTCTGTGTCTCACATGCGTGTGGACGTGCAGGCCCTGGACTGTGACTTTCTAGTCTTCAGCGGCCACAAAGTGTTTGCCCCTACGGGCATTGGCGCGGTCTTTGGCAAGGCGCACATTCTTGAAGCCATGCCACCGTGGCAGGGCGGCGGAAACATGATCGCCGACGTGACATTTGAGCGGACCGTCTTTCAACCCCCGCCTGCGCGGTTTGAAGCGGGAACGGGAAACATCGCGGACGCTGTGGGTCTCGGCAGTGCCCTGGACTGGCTTACACGCGTTGGGATCGAAAACGTCTCACGCCACGAGCACGCGCTTCTTGAGTACGGGACGCATGAATTGCTGAAAGTCTCTGGGCTCAAGATCATTGGAACTGCTGCTGAAAAAGCAGGTGTTATGTCCTTCACGCTCGCGGGTCACAACACCCAGGAGGTCTCGGCATACCTCGACCGAGAGGGGATCGCCGTGCGCGGCGGTCACCATTGTGCGCAGCCTATATTACGTCGTTTTGGACTCGAGAGCACCGTGCGTGCGTCGCTTGCCCCGTACAACACATTTGAAGACCTCGACGCGCTCGCCGCGGCGCTGTGCAAGCTGCAGGGCACTCGATGAAGCTGATCAGCCCACACGAGCTACAAGACTTAATGACGCAGCCTGGGGTGGACGTGATCGATGTTCGCGAGCCGAGCGAGTGGGCTCTAGGACATATCGAGGGGGCGAGGCTGGTGCCGCTGACGGTGTTTAGGGCAGAGCCAGAGAATTCAATGCTCACCGAGCGAGTGGTGTTGCTGTGCGCCAAAGGTGGACGAAGCGCAACTGCCGCACAAATCGCAGACAAATTGGGTACGCGTGAGGTGTACAGCTTGGACGGTGGGACCACTGCTTGGACCCGCGCAGGGCTGAGCTTGGTGCTGCCTTCGCAAGCAAGCTCAACGGTCCTCTCGCCACCGTCTAGTGCGCTGAGCGAGACTCCACCGTTAGATCCCGACGCGCCCGTTGGGGCTGAGCCTGGACTCGATGCACTGGTAGCGGTGAGCCTTCGGCAGTATCGCGCCGCGCAGGGCTGGACGCTTGATGATCTCGCGCGCGAGGCGGGAATCAGCCGGACGCTGTTGGGTCAAATTGAGATCGGACAGACCGCCCCCAGTATCGGAATCGTCTGGAAAATTGCACAAACTTTGGGTGTTCCCTTTTCGGCGTTGCTCTCCACTGAGCCGCGGGGAGGGACCGTGGTCACTCAGCGGGCCACTGCGCGCAGGCTGCAGAGCGCGGATGGAAGGTTTTCGTCCCGTGCGCTGTTTCCGTTGGGTGACCCGAAGTCGCCTGAGTTTTATGAGCTGTGGCTCGCCCCCTACAGCCGCGAGGACGCCGGCCCCCACCGCCCAGGAACCCGTGAAAATATCATTGTGACCACGGGTCAGCTAGAGATGCACATCGGTCGGGACGTGCGCATTCTCAACGCCGGTGACGCCATTGTATTCACCGCCGACGTCGAGCACAGCTACGTGAATCCGGGCAAAGAAGAGTGCTGGATGTACCTCGTGATGCACTATCCGAAAGTGTAATTTGCACGGTAGACTGCCCACTCAATGATCCCACACGAGCATGCGGAGTTTTTGAGTCGAGCGGTTGAAGTCATGAAACGCGACCCGCGGATTGTGGGAGTTGCCTGTGGAGGCTCGTATCTCAACGATGGGATGGACGAGTACAGCGACCTCGATCTCGTCGTTGTGGTTGCGCCCGAAGGCTACGAGGCGATTTTGTCTGAGCGTGAGACGCTCGCAGAGTCACTCGGGCCCCTACTCTCGTGTTTTACCGGCGAGCACGTCGGCGAACCTCGACTGCTGATCTGTCTGTATGGACCCGTTCCGCTTCTGCACGTGGACCTCAAGTTTGTCGCGCTATCTGATCTGGCCCAACGTGTGGAAGACCCCGCGGTCTTGTGGGAGCGCAACGGGGTTGTGTCTGGTGCCCTGGCAGAGTCCAAAGCGAGCTATCCGCCGGTAAAACTGCAGTGGATCGAAGATCGGTTTTGGGTGTGGGTGCACTACGGTGCAACGAAGATTGGCCGTGGTGAGCTTCACGAAGCGGTTGCCTTTTTGACCGCCATGCCGACGATGGTCTTAGGTCCGATGGGCCTACAAAGCGTTGGGGCTCGCCCCGCAGGGGTGCGCAAGATTGAGTTTCTCGCGCCAGAGCTCGCCCGTCAGCTGCAGAGGACTATCCCTGCATACTCGTCGGAGTCTTGTGTGGCGGCGTTGTTTGCGGTCATTGGGATCTATCGAGAGCTCAGAGAGAAGCTGCGAGACCCCTCGTTGATCGTGCGGACGGGCGCTGAGAGCGCGGCGATCGCATACCTTGATAAGATCGTCCCTCGGGTGAGCTTGCTGCCTTAGCGGCGCTGACGGAGCGAGTGCCTTCGGCGGACCCGCTTTGTGCAGTCACCCATTTGGGGCGGGGATGAATTCTTGACCCGCATTTTGTGGCAGCGCACAGTGCTGTTTAGAAATTTATTCGCAAAATGTCAGACCCGTATGATCCGCGCAACCCGTCAGCTGGTTCGGTTTGGGGCACGCCGCAGGCAGGCCCTTTCGGCCAACAGCAGCCCCAAGCACCCATGCAGCAGCCCTATGGCCAGCCAACGATGAGCCCGTACGCGCAGCAGCCGAGCAGCCCGTTTTCGTCTGGGCCAAGTGCGCCAAATTCAGGCGGCTTGGCCCGTATGGCGCCCATGGCGGCAACATCCCCGATGACTGTGCCCCTCAACGTGGATCCCAATCTTGGCACTTTGCGCGCGCAGTTTCGCGGAAGCTGGATGGCGGGCGGATGGATGATTTATGTCGGCGTGTTGATGGTGATCAATGGCGGCGTGATTGGTTTTAAGATCATTGAGATGATTGGGTCTGAACAGACAGAGCTGCTTGAGACGATGGTGCCAACTCTAGGGATTTCGCTGGTGATCGCGGGGGTGCTGCTCTTTCTGAGCGCGCTTCGCTGGAGACAGTGTCTCTCGATTTTTGACCAGGGGCTGCACCACAAGTCACTGCTAGGCGCGAAGACGATCTTCTTTCGCGAAATCCGAGCGGTTCGGCACGAAGTCACGGTGTATAAAGGTTCGCGTCGGGATCACATGCGAATCGAGCTGCACTCGGGCGCTCGTGTGAACGTCAGCGATTTGCCAGACTGCGCGAAGATTGCTGCGATGCTTCCGGGCTACGTCCCCTGCTGTTAGCGCGGAGCTGCAAACCTCACGTTGTTTAAGGGGTGACTCGCGACACCACGAGCTTCGCGGCGGGTTCGCACCAGGCGATGGGGGCATCGCTCCAAGCGACGACTTTGCTCGCTATAGTCCCGAGCGCAAACTTGCCCGACGCTGCAATGGCGAGCGCGGCAGGAATGTCCCTTCGCGCATCAATGCGCCCGGTCACAAACCGGATTCCGCGTGTGTACATCTCGAGCAAGGGCATGGGGACGTCGCCAAAGTAGATACCCACGCTTGTGCACTCGCCCCAGGCATCGGTGCAGTTGAGACAAAATCGAAGGCCCTCTTCGCGACCCGTGCAGTCCACGACGATCGCAAATCGCCCTATTCTAAGCGACGGATCCGCTTTTGCACGCACCACTCGGGCACCCAATTTTTCCGCAATCGCGGCACGCTCGTCCGATGGATCGACGTAGACCACCTCCGTTGAGCCCAGTGCAATGGCCGCAGCGACGGCGTACAGACCCACGCTTGGGGCTCCGCCCGCGACGACTAACACCGACGCTCCTGGGTCTCGTGCAAGCGCATCTGCGACCGTTCGGTATCCGTCAATCGCGTTGTCGCCTAGAGCTGCCGCAGCGACGGGGTCTATGTCCCTACCGATTTTTACCAGCATCGCGTCTGCGAACGGGACTTTCAAAAAATCGCTCACAGCCCCGCCAAACTCGCCCGCAAAGAGTGGCCCGAGTCCATAAGACGCGAGCTTTGGGACGGCGGTACACGAGCCGGTCTGTCCTCGCACGCACCGCTTACATTCTCCACACGAGATCTGAAACGGAACCACCACGCGATCGCCCGGCTTCACACGGCTCACGCCATCCCCCACCGCGGTCACCTCGGCGACGCACTCGTGGCCCAGCGCGAAGGGGCCGCTAATGGGTGCTTTTCCTCTAGCAAATACGTAGTCGAGGTCGCAGCGTGATACGGCAAGGGGGCGGACAATAGCCTGCACAGCCGACTCTATTTGGGGCTCGGGTACGTCTCGAAACTCAATCTCTCCTGGGGCAATAAATGTGAGCTGTTGCATGGGCCGAGTCTAGCAACGACACCGACCAGCGCGACAGAGTACAATACGCCAAGCACGATGGAACAAGACGGAGATCAGGCAGCGACGCTTCACGCGATGCGATCGATTGAGCGCTCTAAAACCGCGTTTGACTTGCGACGTTATGATCAGTCGTTGCGCGAGGCTCAAGCGGCGACGGTGGCGATGCCCTCGTATTGGTTTCCGTTTGTGCTCCAAGCGCAGGCGTTGCTCGCGCTTGAGCGACATGAAGAGGCGCTGGTCGCCGTCGATTCGGCCATCAACCGAGCGCCGACGTCCCCCACGTCGCATCGCATCCGCGCGCGTGTTCTCTTGGCTCAGTCTCGGTTCGCGCTCGCGCTCGCCTCGGTGGACGAATCGATTCGGTTGGCACCAGTCGAAAGCTCTAGCCACATCACCCGTTCGGAGGTTTTGCACCAGCTTGGTCGTTTGAAAGAGGCGGTTGCTGCGGCAGAGCACGCTCTGACACTTTCGCCCAAAGACCGGCTGAGTTTAGATCAGCTCGGAAGAGTTCTGCTAGACGTAGAACCTGGGCGCTCAGAGACTCTGTTTCGCCAGGCGCTAACCGATAGTCCCAACGATGCACAGTTGCTGAACAACCTTGGGGTCGCGCTTGAGCGGCAGGGACGATTGCAGGAGGCCGCGAGCCTCTATAAGTCGGCGGTCCTCGCAGATCCGACGCTCACCGTTGCGCGACAAAACGCCCACGGGGCTGTTTCAAAATGGACACTTGTCGTCGGCGGCGGACTCGCCGTCGCGGGGAAGGCCGCCGTGGGAAGCAATGCAATCACTGGTATTGTTGCTGCCAACATCGCGCGGTTGTCAGCTCCGTCCGGTCTTGCAACGTTTGTGCTCGTGCTTGTTGTCGTCGTTGCGATCGTTGCCGGCGGTGTGATGTTTGAGAGACGTCGCCGGATGCGCGCACTGAAATCCGAAGATCCACAACTACACGCGATGTTTGAAAAACTTGACGCTGACGCGAAGACCGGTCGCCTTTAGTTCACAACCCTTCGCCGCTGGGTGCAATGGCTTTGACAATAGTTAACGATTGCGTTAACTATTATCACGAACTGTTCATCACTGGAGACCCCATCAATGAAGCCATCACCGAGCAATTGGACACGTATTTCAACATCTCTCTATTATCAAGACGCGAGCAAGGCAATTGACTGGCTCTGCGAGGCGTTTGGCTTCGAGGTCCGCCTGAAGATCGAGACCGACGACGGTCGGATCGAGCACTCTGAGCTCACCTTTGGCGAAGGGCTGTTGATGGTGGGCGAAGAGAATGGACGAGAGGGGCCGGTGGCCTATCGCAAGAGCCCCAAGTCCATCATGGGAGCCAATACGCAAAACGTGATGGTCTACGTCGACGACGCGTTGGCACACTGCGAGCGTGCCCGCAAAGCCGGGGCGACCATCACCGTAGAGCCCAAGGTGAGCGACTATGGCGATGAGTACTGGAGCGATCGCAGCTATGGCTGCTCAGACCTTGAGGGACACCATTGGTGGTTTTGCGAGCGGTTGCGAGACGCGAAGTAGGGTCGATCTAAGTGAATTTGGACAGTACATTTGCAGCCCTTGCGGACAGCAACCGACGCGCGGTGATCGACCTTTTGCGCAAAAAACCGAGGAGGGCCGGCGAGCTCGCGGACAAACTTGGCCTATCGGCTCCAGCCATGTCACGACACCTCCGTGTGCTGCGAAAGTCCGGGCTCGTTGCGCCATCGGGCGATGTGGATGACGCGCGGGCAAAAGTGTATTCGCTATGCCCCAAGCCGTTTGCTTCGCTGCGCGGGTGGCTCGATGGCGTCGAGCAATTTTGGTCCTTAGAGCTTGCAGCGTTTAAGACGCACGCTGAAAAAATGGCTGCGAAAAAGCCAAGCAAGGCAACTCCGTGACTGAGCACAGCGAGCCGAGTAGCGGACGGGGAGACAAAGTGCGGGTCACGGTGTTTGTGAAAGTGCCGCCAGCGTTTGCGTTTGAGATCTTCACCCAACAGATGAACCTGTGGTGGCGTCGCGGCCCTGCGTACCGAGTCTCTGGAAAGGAGCATGGGACCTTGAGCCTTGAGCCAAAACTTGGGGGCAGGATCACTGAGAGCAACGATCGAGACGAAGTTGTACACGAGGTGGGCGAGGTGCTCGCGTGGGATCCTCCACACCGATTGGTGTTTAGTTGGCGCTCGTTTACCTTCGTAGAGGGCGAGACGACAAGCGTCGAGGTGCTGTTTGCGCCGAGCGGCGCGAACGGCGAGAGCACCAAGGTGACCGTTGAGCACCGAGGCTGGAGCCAAATTCGCGACGATCACCCCGTGCGTCACGGCAGAGAGTCCGCAGTGTTTGTGAGCGGACTGGGGACCTGGTGGGGCGCGCTGATGACCAGCTATCGCGAGCGGTGCGCGTTGGTACGGGGGGAGTAGTCGGCGCGTTCTAACAAGCAAGTCGACCAGCGCGCGGACGGCTGCGCATCGTTGCGAAAAAGAGAACGATCGGTTTGTCTTACTTCGGGTGTTCTGACGGACGAATCGGCATATCTTGTACGCTATGAAACACCTGAGACCTTCGAGCGAGCGCGCAGCGGCCAACCATGGATGGCTGCAATCACGCCACACTTTTTCGTTTGCTGACTTTTATGACCCCG
>JANNCG010000882.1:0-7415 GCA_031386385.1 Myxococcales bacterium | reverse complement strand
GAGTGATGCTATGGGATCCATCCACCGGAGAGAGATCGGGGGCATGGGTGTGAGCAAATCCATCGCGCTGCAGGTAGCTCTGCAAGGGATCCATCGCCCGGTGGTCCGCGAACATCCCGTGCAACAAAAGAACGGGGGTGCGTCGATCTTGCGCGCGGCGTTTGGATGAGCACCCAGCGAGCAGCAGCGCTGTGGCAATGGCACTTCGTCTGCAAATTTGCACACTCTGACGCTGATTCATCGCGAGGCTCTGCCCGAGCTTCACTCCGGTGGGATGCTGACTTCGGCAGCAGGCGTTGTGGCCGCTGGCGTTGTGGCCGTTGGCGTTGTCGCAGTTGGCGTTGTCGGAGTTGGAGTTGCGGTCACCACTGCGGTTGCAGCGGCGGGTTGCACGACGACAAACTCAATGCGACGGTTGCGAGCCTCCGCGGCCCTTCGCGCGGCGCCACGCAGAGCGCGAGAGTTGACCAGAGGGACTGAGTTTCCGTAGCCGTGTGCGATCAAACGCGAAGCCGACACCCCGTGCGCCACCAGCCAGGCCATCACCGCTTGAGCGCGCGCTTGCGAGAGATTGAGATTGCGCGGCTCATCACGGGGATCGTCGGTGTACCCGCGCACGTCAATCTGCGCAATCGACGTGATATTTTGCAGGGTGTTTGCAACTTGCTGCAATATCGGAAACGACGAAACCAAAATGTCAGCGTGGTCGGGACGAAACTGAATGGGCTGCGTCAACAGCAGGGCGGTTCCGTTAAAATTGACCAGCCCGGGACAGCCGTTGCGCGTGGGGTCTTCGCCGTTGGGAGCGCCCGCCTCGTTGGGGCAGCGATCTGCTGGGTCGAGCACCGAGTCACGGTCTGTGTCCGGCGCGGGGCACCCGGCGCGCGCTGGGTCTGCAAGGGCACCCGCTGGCACTGTGGGGCACTCGTCCGCGGGGGCAAACACACCATCGCCGTCAACGTCTACCGCGGGGCAGCCAAGCCGTGTTTCATCCGGGTGCTCACCGGGCACTTGATCGACACACTGATCGATCCCATCGGCGACACCGTCTTGATCTTGGTCAGGCAAATTGCAGCCTGGACGCCCAGGATCACGCGCGTCGGTTTGGCGCTCATCGGGGCACAGGTCCACGTCGTCTGGGACGCTGTCGTGATCGGCGTCAACGATAGACTCGGGGCAACCACGGCGCGCAGGATCAGGGCGCGGCCCGCTTGGCTGCTGAGGACACGCGTCTTGCTCATCAATGATCGCGTCGCCGTCACTGTCCGCGGGAGCCACCGGCTCTGCACCGCTGGCGAAGGGAGTGTACGCGATGCGAAAAATACCACGCATACTAGGTGTGCCGACAGAGCCGGTGAGCCCTGGACCGCCTGCGATACCAACCTGCAGCACGTCGGCAAAAGTGTACGACATGCCCAAGAGAGCCTCGGCGTTGACCGTGGGATCCACGTTTGTCACGCCAAAAGATGACGGGGTTAAATCCAGCGAAAACTCAGGTCCAACGTGAAATCTCTCGCGCATCGCGACCAGCGCAACACCCGCTCGAAGATAAAACTCGTTGCCCACGATGTTGCGCGCGACCTGCACGGGACGGCGAAAGTGATAGCCCGCAGAGAGCGAGTACCGAATGATCCCGACAGTCCCCGCGGCGGTTAAGTGCGCCCGCGCGCGAAGCGTCTCGTCCGTCACCCAATGCTCATCACCCGCGTACGGGAGCATCCCCAAAAACGCTTGCGCGTTCAGGTGGAGAGAGAACCAGTCGTGGTCACTCTGGCCGTACAACCGTGTTCGCAGCCCAAGCCGAATATCTCCCGTCACAGGTCCGGCACTATACGCCGACACGCCGACAGACCCAGATGCAGACCCCGCTGTCTGCACCAACGACACCGGAACATCCACACTCAACGCCACCCGATCAAAGAGCGACACCGCCCCCTGCGCGTGAAGGACCAACATGTTATCGATGATCGGGAGCGCTGGAGAGTTTGCCGGTCGAATGATCAACGGGTTGCGCGCGAAGTCTACAATGAGCCCCGCGGCGGCGCGGTGAGTGCTCGAATACCATGGAAAATCATTCGCAAAAAACACATCACCGGCAACAGGCGCTTGAAAGCGATCAAGGGCCCATCCGCCCACAGTGCCCGCTGTACCCTGCGCGTGCACTGTTGCAGCATAGACAACGGGGACGGCGCTGAGAGCCCCACACGCGATAAGGCAACCAGCGGTAAGCGACGGAGTTCGATGTGAACGCATACCTTTGGGTACACCGTTCAACGAAGCGCTACAACTGATTAACTGTGACGGTGTTTAGAGCAGATGAAACACCGCCAAAGCGCCACCAGACTGTGTGTCATGAGCGGGCGCGAGCATCCCATCGAGCACTGCTTTTGCGGACGAATCCGGACCACGCCCGAGGACGTTGGAGAGCGCACCAACACTCCGAAGAGAGAAGGCTTCTGAAGTCCCGAGCAAAAACCAGTCGCCGCGATCAAATGACTCAGTGGCGTACACCGGCGTGGTCTCACCAAGAGCGCGAAGCTCTTCTGCACGCTGTTGTAGCCGCTCGACCATCCCGTTGCGAACGCGGTATGCACGCACGCCGCCGGTGAGCGCGAGGTGCACCACTTTGGGAGCAAACACCGCCACCGCGATCTGGCCATCGAGCGTGATGTTGGGCTCGATTAAGCGCGAGCGAAAGTACGTGATCGATCGGCTGGTAAACTCGGCACATCGCGCGGGAAGCGTGCTGTTAAACGGGTGATTCTCACACGCGCGGGCCAGCGCCTCGGTCACCACTCCGCCGAGCTGTCCCCACAAACGCGGCGGTCCAAGCGGAGAGAATATCGTCGCGGCATAGGCTCCGTAGAGGCTCACGCGATCCCGTGGAACGAGCGAGTTGCGGACCCGTGCACTCGCGATACCTGTAGCGCTGTCGATCATCAGTTTTTACCTATCAGTTTCTCGTTGAACCGGGGAAAATTTCAATGCGACGTTCTTCGGGCAAATGCACACCAACAAATTGGGTGAGTGTGAGCCGCAACAACTTGTGTGGTAACTTCAGGACCGTCACATGATTAAAACATTCGAGCTGCAAAAAAAGCTATACAATCTTTGCGATCCTGCAAAGCCGCTTGCGCACGATGACCCGGCTAATGTTGATATCGACCGTGAATTTGATGGAGCCCGCGGGCATAGGCCTTGGACCGCGAAAATCCAAAAGCGACTGACGCTGACGACGACCCCAACGTATACCTACGTTACCGGCGCTCCAGGATGCGGCAAATCAACTGATTTTTTACGGCTGAAAAATCAACTTGAGTCCAACAAGGATTCGCGGTTTTTCGTCGCCTACGTCGACGTGCTTGGTTGGTTAGATTTGAGCGCTGCGATGACGGAGGCGGAGCTTGTCTCGGTGATTCTCTATCAAACCGAGGCGCAAATTATTGAGGCTGAGGGCAAAGACACCGACCCACCAAGCGTTCCCGTCATGCAGTCCATTTGGCACTTTCTGACCAATACCAAAATCGAACTTCAACCGCTGAAGGTCGATGTCAAACTCAAGCTCCCGCTGCTCGAGTTCGGTGTCGGTTCGGCATTGTCGCTCGAACGCGATCCTCACATTCTGGCGCAGGTACGCGAGTCCGCAAAAAAACGTCCAGCTGAGTTCTTTCGTAAGATCAACGACGCCATCGACATCTTGAACACGCGGGTGAAAAAGCTCGGTCATTCGGCCGGGTTGGTAATCATTGTAGATTCGCTCGAAAAAATGCGGGGAACTTCTCAAACGCACGCGGAAGTCATTTCAAGCACCGAGCGATTGTTTTCTTCGAGTTCCCCACTCACCGAGCTTCCGGTGCACATCGTGTACGCCATTCCGATTTCGCAAATCACTCGGTTGCCGGTGACCGGAGTTGAGGTGATTCCAATGGTTCAGGTGCGCGGAAGAGACGGCAAGCCGTGCCCTGCTGGCGTGAATGCGATGAAGGAGCTCGTCCGCCGGCGACTCGGAGAATCGGGATTGAACGAACTGTTCGGCCCCGGTTCGAAGGAAGCTTTTCTAGACACCATCGTGACGGCAACCGGCGGCTATCTGCGAGATCTCTTGCGAGTCATGCAAGAGTTGATCGCAGACGACAATATCATCACAGAGAAGGTCATCCAATCGGTGTTAACGAGCGTTCAAAATCCCTACAATCTCGGACTTCCCGCGAGCAGCTATGAGTGGTTAGCTCACGTTGCGTTGGATCATGAACTTGTGCTGCAAGAAGAAACACCCGCCACTCGCGCATATCAAGACATGGCGATTGTCTCGTTGGCTGTCTTGTTTTATCGCAATGACAGCAACTGGTTTGATCTCAACCCAGCAGTCCGTCAAATTGACTCGATCAAACGAGCGATCGAGTCGCTTCAAAATTCTCGCATCCAGCAGCAGAAGTGAGCCGATCGATTGCACCCTGACAGTGCGCTCACGATGGATGCCGTCGTCCGTCATCTTCGGCTTTTAGATGGCTTTGGCCTGCTGATTGTTGTGGCTGTCGATCGAGCATCCATACGCCACGCTCGCGCGATCGTGCAGAAGCAACTGTTGTCCATTCGTCCAGGAAAAATGCAGGTATTCTCGGACACCGAGATGGCAGCGACGACTCCAGAACAACTCGTTGATCGCTGGTTTGATCTTCTCTATGAGCGAACGGGAGAATCCGACGACGTTGCCGTCAACTGGTTTGAATGCGCCGCCCATTTGACCATCAATACCGACCGATGGAAGACGTTTTTTCAGCGCTTTAACGAGCACCGAGACAACTTTGTTCGCCGCCGTGCAGCGTGGGTGATGGTGGTGACGCCCGAGTCGGAGCAAGCGCTCCGGCAACATGCGCCAGACCTATACTCCGTTCGGTCATTTCGAGGCGAGTACTCACGTTGGAGCGAACGCAATCCACTGGCGAGTACACCTCTGGACTATCGCGTGCGTCAGGTCGATCGAACCGCGAGCCACTACGGTGCGCAGCCAGGGACGCGTCTTGTGTTTCCGGGAGGCATTTTGAGTTCCAGTCTGGACTTGACTCAATGGAATGAAACCACCCTAGCGCTCCAAGCTCGAGATCACGGAGACTACCGTGCAGCCCTCAACCACATTGAGGGTGCGATCAAGAAGTCGCAGAGTTTGTCCGACTTGCTGGAGGCGCATTGGATTCGAGCTCAACTGCTTCTCGATGCTGAGAACACGGGGTTCGAGGCTCTGGAGGAGTTCACCCGTCTGAAATCCCTCGTTGACGAGCATTCCGCGGAAATCATATCGGCAACGTCGAGGGGGTTGAGAGTTTCATCGTGGATGGACGCAAAGAGCACTGCGCTCTTTCGGGAGGCCATTCTCTGTTTCGAACTCGGAATTCTCGAGCGCGCCGTCTCCTTGCGGGACGAAGTCGTAGCGACATCTAACATATACAAACTCGTATCCATCGATTCGCTCGAAGATTTTACCAAGTGGCAGCGCGATGTCCTCGATCTTGAGTTTTTAGATTTTTTATTCGCGAACGCGAACGGTTCGGCAACATTGCGGATGCAGCACGCAGACGCAGCAGTCGCCGCAGCTGAGCAGCTCTTTCGCGAGACCGCAGACATTGTGCAGCTTCAGCGTGCGTTTGAAATCTGTGCGAATGTTGCGCGAACCCTCGCAATTTATCCCAACGAAATTCCAGCTAGATTCGTATTGTGGAGGGCTTTGGATTTTCTTGAGTTGGTTTGGCAACTCGGTCCCGATGTGCCGTCTGGCTACACTCGAGCCGCGTTTATCTCACTCGCCGAATGCTCGCTGGCTACCGGCGCATGGGACAAAGCGCAGGCTGCACTGCAACTCGTAGAAAGTTATCAGTCAACGAGTCAGCAATCGTCCGAGATGCTCGAGCAATTGTGGGAACGGGATCTGTTCGTCTGCGATTGCTTATCAGCCCGCGTTGCGCTCGCCTTAGGAGACCGCGAACATGCCATCCAGCGCTTTCACGAACTCGCCACCCGATTGCATAAGCACTGTGCTCAGCATTCTGATAGTCAATTTTCAGAGGCGAATACAGTTCTGAGCATCGCGGTTCCACAGCCCAACGTACAGCTAACCGAAGCACAGTACCTGCAATTGGGCGACTCGCTACTCAACCTCAGCCCTCGATCACGCCCCAAGTTGACCGCGCCGCTCATTGCTCTCGCTGCGCTTGGATTCGACCTCGCTACGTGATCTCGAACGGGCAGCGATGCGACAGCACAAAACCTATACCCGCTCGACTTCGAGCACACCGCTGACCTTCTGCAGCGCGCGGATCACGAGCTTCAGTCCCGTAAGATCGGTGACCGTAAACGAAAATAAGTTCACCGCGCGGTCATCCCCGGCGCGGCACGTCGCCTCTTCGATGTTCACTCCGGACTGCGAGAACGTGGTGCCCACCTCCGCGAGAATCCCTGGGCGGTTGGCGGTGATAATCTTCAGGCATACTGGGCGTGCGACCTTGGCGCCAGACTCCCAAGAGACCTCAACGCGACGCTCGGGGTCCAGATCGAGCGCTTTTTCGCAGGACCTACGGTGCACGCTCACGCCGCGTCCGTGGGTGATAAACCCGACGATCTCATCGCCTGGGACCGCAGAGCAGCACTTGGTAAAACGAACCAGCACGTGGCTGTCGCCGGACACTAAAATTCCTCCCGAGTCACGACCGCTCACTTTGCGCGCGACGCGCTCAACGATGGACTCACGGATCTGTGACGGAGGAGCCGAGCTGCGCTGCTCAACGGGGACCAAAAAGTCGATCACCTTCGAGACGTCGTATTTGCCGTAGCCTATTTGAATGAGCAATTCTTCAATCGATTGCAGTTTTGCGTCCTCGACGGCCTTCTGCAGCTGCCCCGTTTTGACCGTGCGATTGTACGAGATCCCGTGCTTGTGCAGCCCGCGATCAAGCAGCTCTTTACCCAACCGATGCGAGCGCTCACGCTCTTCGGTGCGAAGAAAAAACCGGATCTTCGATTTGGCCTTCGCGGTCGAGACCCACTCAAGCCAATCGCGGTTGGGGTTTTTGTTCGGGTCGGACAAGATCTCAACCACGTCACCGGACCGCAGGTTATGCCTTAACGGAACAATCATTCCGTTCACCCGAGCGCCCGAGCAGTGATCTCCCAGGTCTGAGTGAATGGCGTACGCAAAATCGATCGGCGTTGCACGACGTGGAAAAGTCCTCACATCCCCGTTGGGCGTGAACACATACACCTCGTCTTGAAAAAGATCGACCTTCACACTCTCTAAAAACTCTTGCGGATCGCGCAGCTCTTTCTGCCAATCCATCAGCTGCCGCAGCCACTGAAAGCGCCGCACGTCCTTGGCGTCTACGAAGCCGCCGTGATCGTCCGCCGCTTTTTCTTTCTCTTTCTCT
>JANNCG010000862.1:0-3780 GCA_031386385.1 Myxococcales bacterium | reverse complement strand
GTCACGATGGTCAGCCCAGGAGATGTCTGTTCGATCGGGATCTCGCCAACGCGAAATCGCTGGTATTCGCAGTACGAGTCAGCCCCGAGCTACATCGCTGCCGGTGGTGATGAGCATGTGGTGATGTGTCCCGCGACCTGGGACGCTCCGTAATCGAGCGGTCCTTCACTGGACAGTTTGTTCCGTCACGGGGGTGACAGAACGCGCGAATTTTCTCCAGCTTTGATGGCCACGCCGCGGAGCCGGGGAGAGCTTTGAAAAGCTAACCGAGAGCGTGCTCAATGTGGTATTGACCCATATTATCCATGGTCTTCGGCGAGCTTTTTAGACGGCGTACTCCAATTGTGGTTGGACTGATTTTTTCTGTGATTCCCCAGCTCGCTATGGGGCAATCAACGCCGGTGACGACCCCTGTTGCGCCACAACAATCAGGTGCAACGGCAACAGCGCCAGTGCTTGATCCCACCGTCAATCCCGAGGCAGATGCGCTTGTTTTGCAGGGTGTGGCAGAACGTCGCGCCGGTCAGGATCAGCAGGCGCTTGAGACCTTTCGCCGCGCTTTTGCGATTTTTCCTTCAGCTCGCACACGCGCACAGATGGCGCTCGCAGAGCAAGCGTTGGGTCAGTGGGTGGGCGCTGAGAGTGATCTGAGAAGCGCGCTTGCGGATCAAAACGATCCATGGATTCAGCGCAATCGTACGTTGTTGCAGGAGGCCCAAACGACGATCACCAGTCGACTCGCCACGGTCAATGTTGCCTGCAGTATGCCCGGGGCTCAGTTGCTCGTGAATGGTCGTCAGGTGGGGATTTTTCCAATGGAAGAGCCCATCCGTGTTGAGACGGGCTCAGTGATCCTTGAGGTTCGTCTTGAAGGCTATCGGACAATCCAGCGACCCATCACCGTAGAAGCCGGGCGGACATTTCGTGAGAGTTTTGCCCTCGTCCAGACCACCGCTGAGGGCGTGGATGGCCCAGCGGGGCCACAACGTCTGCGTGTGGTGCGGATGGTTGAAGAGTACGTGCCCAACCGTTTGGGGGTTCCCTTCATGGTCGTGTGGGGAGCTTTGGCGCTTGGCGGGCTCGGCGCGAACATTTTTTGGCAAAATCGGGTCGGTTTATACAACAGCTCATCTGGTATGAGGACCCAAGGGTCAGCACAACCTACATGTTATCAACCCACCGCTGAGTTTCCGACACGAATGGACCGTTGTGGTAGCGTCCTGACCGAGTCATGGCTGGGATTTGGGCTCATGGTGGGTGGCTATATCGCCGGTGCAGGATTGTTTTCGACCGGACTCGCCCTTCGCATCGTAGGAGGCCAGCGACGCCTTCGTGAACAGGTGGAGTCTGTACAAACTGTTGCGTCCATCAGCTGTGTACCCTCACCGTTTGCAAACTCGGGCATCACCTGCGCAGGAACATTTTGAACCTATGATGCATTCGCACGCAAATTCACTCTCTGTTTTGGCTGTTTTGGCTCGAAACGCGCTTTTCATCGGCACGCTCATGACCGTTGGGCTGTCTTGTTCAGCGCCGCGACAAGACTCATTTCTCAACCCAGACTCGAGCGCGCCTTGCGTGGATGGTTCTGCTGCGGGCCGTGTGTGTTCGGGGCGCTGTGTCGATCTCAACACGAGCGCCACTCACTGCGGTCGCTGTGGGTTTGAGTGCCCATCGGGCGTCGACTGTGTTGCTGGAGTCTGTGCTACCGCATGTCGTACGAATTATATCTCTTGCATGGATACCTGTGTCGATCCTCAGACAAACTCGCGATTTTGTGGCGCGAGCGCCGACTGCGCTGGGCCTAATGTGGGCCGGCGGTGCTCGCCCGTTGAGCACTGTGTGGGAGGTACGTGTGTCTACTTCGAGGCTCCCCGAAGCGAGGTCTCACCGTTCGCTGGATCGGGTGAGGCCGACTTGATCTTGATCCCACGCCCAATCATCATGACCATTGGTTCGGTGTTGAGCGGGACGATCTACTACACACTTGATGGCACTGAGCCTCGTCCAGGGATGGGTTCAACGCAATCGGGCTTCAATGTTGTGTCCGTCACTGTTGGCGGGGCGCCTGGAAGTACGACCACCCTCAAGTGGTACATGGACTACGGTGGGTTTTATGGACGCGAGCCGAGCACGCGGCAGCGTTTGTTTTCTGTGACGGCACCACCGAGTGGCGCCGGTGCGTTGTACGAAAATCTGCGGCTCAACGGTGGTGGACCCACCGCATTGGTTGCACCGAATTCGCGCGTCAGGGCAACTCTTCGCGTTCAGCAATGGAGTACAAGCCCGATGGGATATTGTCCGACATGCGTGATCATTCAGTGGCTCAGCGCGGATATCACTGAGACTGAAGCCGTCGGATTTCGCGGCGCTTGTGCGCAGTTAGCCGTACCTCAGTGGCCTGGCGAGGCGGATCAAGAGAGAGAGTACACGTTTATTGCGCCTGAACGCCCAGGACGCTACGCGGTCCGCGCTGGACAGCAGCTAGATTTTCCCGCTTCTTGCCCAAGACAAAGCAGAGGCGGAACCCCGATTGCGTTTTTCTATGTTCAGTGAACGAGCCATGAACAGTCCCTCAGCTAAGCGTACCAAGCAATTTGCTGCTTCGGTGATTTCAATGTCCCTGCTTCAGTCGATGTACGGCTGCAGTCTGCCTGTTGATTGGCGAGCAGACCCGCCCTTTCAAGCCCTTGAGGGGGGAGTGTGCAGCGCGGACTCAAGCGGTGCGCGGCAGTTTTGCGCGGATCAGTGCGTGGATCTCAATACGGATCTTGCTCATTGTGGTGCCTGCGGCAATGCGTGCGCGCTTGGCTTTGACTGCATTTTGGGTCGCTGTTCTGCAGCCTGTTCTGTCGCGAGCCCGTGCGTGAACAGTGGAGAGATTTGTGTCGAAGGCACTTGTGTCTACGCCCCTCCGCCTCCATCGGTGCTGAGCACAAACATTGACGAACGCGACTTTGCCGTGCGACACGCTCCTGAAGGATTGCGACTCAGTGCCGCAACATCCGCGACCTTTTACTACACGGTCGATGGGTCCCGTCCGATGATGGGCGCACCGACAACGCAAATGGCTATGGGGCAGACCGTGTTAATTAACGGCGCGATTGATCCCTTTGCTGCACCGGCAGGCTGCAGAGTTGTTCAGTGGTTTGCAGACTATGGCGCGCCGCTCGGTGCCGAGCGAGTGATTCACGTGGGGCGGTTTTGCTTTCTACTCGACTATCGAATGTACGACGTTGCGTACGAGACGATTGACCAGCTGTCCTTAATGGTCGGCGCCGAGGACCGTGGAGCCATCGCGGTTGTCACTCCAGGAATGCGGGTAAATTTGTCCTTTCGGCTTCGTCGCGCCGCTCAGAGCGCCATGATGGTCCCTCCGAGTTTCTCGCGTATCGCTCGCGTTTATCTCGACACGCCAGCAACAACGACCGCGCCATTTTGCGACATCTACAACAATACGACGGTGGCGACGCCCATCATGCGGTCGATTCCTCTGGATGCCCCGATGACTCCTGGGCGGTATCCTATTCGCCTATCGCTTGCCAACGATCCTGCGGCTGGAGACTGTAACGGCCTGAATAATCTCGGATCTCAGCGAACTTTGGGCGTTATTATCGTCCCCTGATGGCGTGTCAGTCGGGGTCGCGCTTGGCGTGCAACTTGTGATATCAATGAGTATCGGAGGTCTGAACTCACACTCATGCTTTATCCTCGTTTATGTACTCTTTTTGCCTGCGCGGTCGCCCTTGTCGCGTGTAGCACCCCGCCGGCCCCAGCGGA
>JANNCG010000845.1:0-3932 GCA_031386385.1 Myxococcales bacterium | reverse complement strand
CCTTCTCTGCTTCGGCCGTCATAGAGTCTGGATCGCGATCAGGTTTTGCCTTGCCAGACAACATCGCTTCAACGGCAGCTAGCACGTCTTGAAGGCGAAACGGCTTCTCGATGAAGTCATGAACGCTGTACGAACTCTTGAGATCTTCGCGAAATCGCCACCCTCGATACACCGCCGAGATCATCAGCACGGGTGTATTGCCAAAGCGACTTGAAGACTTGATTCGACGACAGACCTCAAACCCATGAACCTCTGGGAGCATCGCGTCGAGAATGATCGCGTCAGGAGCATGTTGCTTCACCATCGCGAGGGCGGTCGTCCCTCGGTCGGCCTCAAGAACGCGATAGCCCTTTTCGGTTAAAACACGTGCCAGAAGCTTGCGGATATCCTCTTCGTCATCCACGACTAAAATCGTGCGACCAGGGACCCCAGCGATTGGACCGAACACCGAATCAAGCGCATTGGGCTTCGTAAGGGACGAGGGGATTGGGACCGGTGGAGCGGGACCAATGCTTGTGTCCGAGCCGAGCGTCATCGCGTCGACGCGACGTTTGCCAGGACCGGGCGCACCCACAGTCGCTGCGTTGGTTGGCGCAGCAGGGACCTGCAGCACGTCTCGCTCAAGACTGTCTGCGCCCGAAGACATATCGTCGAGCGCGATCTCAGCAAATCGGCCACCTGGCTGTGTGGTTGGAGCTGTGGTCGTGGGGGCTTTGAGGGGTGTGCGCGACGCGGGTCGTTGAACCCCCGCCACGGCACCATCATTCGCCGTCACTCTCAGAGCGCCGGATCTTGCGCCCGACGTCGCGGGCGTATTGGCCGGAGGTGAAATCGTGACATTGTTCGCACGCGCAGTGTCGGCCGATGGGTCAGGAGGCGGAGGCAGCGAGGGCGCGGACTGAGCTGTTGAATCGGCCACGCTCCAGGACTGCTCACCTCGCGCACGAGCGCCGTATGCGTGCTCAATGGCCGCTCGAAGTTGCTCCGGCTGAGCGGCATACGGAAACACCTTTCGGTTCGAAACAAACTCAAGCTCATCAATCACCCGTCGATCCGCCGGGTCTTGCATCGCGAGCAGTACCGCATCGGTGTTGACCTGGATCGGCAACACCACGTGCGTGCGCGCAACCTCGAGCGGAACAAGCTCAAGCTCGGCGAGAGAAAGCTTCACCTGACGTAAGTCAATCGCGGGCACGCCGAAGCGATCTGCGAGTGCAGTCAGTGTAGAGCGACCAACTTCTGGAACAGCGGACAACGCGGCTTTGACCAATCTTTTAGTTGAGGAGAATAGAAAGTTCTGCTCGCTCTAAAAGTACCGCGAAACACGCTCTAAAGACAACGGAAGATCAACGCTTCGTCGAGATCTGCACACCTACATCCCTGCAGTAATCCGCCATTGCCCGTCAACGTGCTCAAGCTCAAGCCGGTTGTCGGCGACCCGTCGGTGCCAGTTCTCTTGTGGACCACGGTTGCTTGACTCTTGGCGTGCAGGATCGGCTCGCATCACGGATTCTGCTGGAGGGACAGTCCCGGGTGGCGCCTGGAGCGGTGGCCGAACCAGAGTAAACGAGCCAGTGTAGGTAAAATCGATTGTGGCGTGTCGTCGATCCTCTGTGACGTTGATCCGGCGATAGCGACACTCGTATCGCACATCACGTACAGTGTCGGCCCAGCTCGCGAGCAGTCGACGAAGGCCATCAACACCGTAGTCATCGTCTCCGGCAGGAGTACCAGAGTCCTCAAAGTAGGCCGGCGAGGTCATGGCGAGAAGCGCACGAACGTCCCGTTGCTCAACGGCTCGGCGATAGCGCTCAGCCATGTCGATCAGCTCGTGATTTTCGGGCGTGTCGACCACATCGGTGTTGGCGATTCTGGCGGTTGCGCACGCTTGAGTCATGGACAGGGGCGCCAGCGCGCAGGCTGCACGAAAAACAAGTGCACCCAACGCTCTCACCCGTCGGGTGGATTGAAGTGCTGAGAATTGAGCTAAGTTTATCGTTGAGTTCACCGAAATTGTCACTCCGAGTCAGATCGTTGTGAAAAACGACCCACTAGCGTTGGTTTATTCCGACAATTTCGCTCTGAAAGCAAGCAAACGTATGCGGAGCGATCAACCGCGGTCTTATTCTGTGAGCAGCCCAATCGCCCACTCTTCGTCAGGCGAACGCAGCGCATCGACAAGCTCTTGCACACGGTGAAGCACGCTGGTGACGCCATCAATCGGGCCAATTCGAACACCCACCTCGACCTGCGGACCCGTCTCCCACACGCGAACCTCAACGACGCCGTCGACCTCTAAGATCGCATCTTCGATTTGTTTGAGTCGACGAGAAGGGCTTTGTGTTGGGGTGTCCATCCGTAACACTTCGTTAGAGCACTTGCGGGTCCGTGACGCAAGGAGCGTTCAGCAACGGTGTGGCGGTGATCGACAATCGTCATTGACGAATGTCTGCGAAAAAGCTTGGTAATTGTGCGAAGTTGTGGTTGAGGCCGAAGTGCATTGCGGTGTTCACTTGGGGCGTGATGCAGTTTCTATCGCGCCGTGGTTTGTCTCGTCGGGCTTTGTCTTGGGTTGTGCTTGTCGCGATCGGTGGGTGTGCGACAAATGTTCCGACGGTGTTTCCGATGGGGCTTGAGCCACTTGAGGCCAACACAGCGCTGCCGCCGGCATCGGTGAGCGGAAACCCGCGGCCTGAGACTCTGAATTATCTCACCGGCGCCACAATGGATGAGGGCGGTCGTGAGTATAAATTCGTCCACGCACGCGGATTTGTAAACGCACCGTTGCTGCGACTTTGGACAGCGATGCGCACGGGGGCGGCGAATGTGGATCGGCGTGAGGTGACCGAGTTTATGGTCATCCCCGAAGAAGATCCGCTCTACGTTCAGTCATGGAAAACGCACACGATTATTCGCGCTGCCGCCCTCGTGGAGTTTGACGTGCGTTGGCGTCATGGCGTCGCGGCAGGCACCGTGAGCGCTCCCCGCGTGGTGGCCGCACGCTGGTCTAAAACATTTGGCAGCTCGTTTATCGAGATCATGCGCGGAAGCGTGAGCGCGACAGAGCTCGGCAGTGATGTGTGCTCTGTCGACATCGTCTATCACCTCGGCGCGTTCACCCGCACTGAAGCGCACGCAGCTCAACTGGTACAAGATATGTTCGCAAGCTGGGTCGCACTCGTGCACGATCGGCCCCTTCCGACGTACTAAGAACTCGAGCGAGATTGATCGGCTGTTGAAGCGAGATTGATCAGCTGTTGAAGCGAGATTGATCGGCTGTTGGCGGGTTAGTTTTCGATGATGCGAACGTTGTCTGCGCCTTCGCGAAAGAGAAAACTTCCCGAGACAACGTTGCTGATTCCTGCACCAGCGGGGAGTGTGCGAAGAACGGAGATTTCGTCGCGGCGGGTCATGTTCGCAAGCACAGACTGATGGCGCGCGAAGTCAAGGAGGCCATCGCCGTCGTGGTCTCCAATTGCATTAAAACTAAGGTCGTCTCGATTCATTCCCATGCCTGGCGCGGAGATTGTCTGGGCGGACGCCATCTGCACGCTGGTGACGCTCCCTAAAAACGAAATCACGCGTGTGGGCTGCATAGCAGGCTGAGACGTCGTTATCCAATCGTCAAAACCGTCGAGATTAATATCCCCAACGGCCGCGCGTTCGCCAAATCGACCCATTCCGACGCTGCCATCGGTGAGCGTGTTTTGCGCAATCGCGCTGAGCCCGCCAGGACCTCCCGCGAAAAACAAGACGGATGGATTAACGTTCGCCACTGCGAAATTTTGATCTTGGTTTCCGGCCCAAAGATCTGCGTAGCCATCTCCGTTAAAATCTCCGACGCCAGTGCGAATTCCAAACGAGTCAGTAGCGTTTGAACTTCGCAATACAACACTTGGCGCGGCGGCGATCCCGCGAGGTGAGCCGTGATA
>JANNCG010000794.1:0-4330 GCA_031386385.1 Myxococcales bacterium | reverse complement strand
ATAAACACGACTGCAGCGTACCTTGGGAGCGCCAGCGGAATGAGCCACAGGGCGAAGAGCGCGAACGCAATCACCGTCGTGATGCGATTGATCGTGTCTGTTGGATGCACCAAATCCAGAGGCGCGTCGGGGTCCTCGATGGCCATCTGCGTCACGCGGTGTTTCATCGCAAAGCTCGCGCCCAGGGCCAAGAGCGACCAACCCAGGACGAACGGATACAGGACCTCGGGCATGGTTCCGCTGATGATCCATGGGATACCGTTGTACGTGATGTGCGCGAGCGTGCAGAGAAGCAGCGCCACAACGGACCAGCGCGGCGCCATAAGCTCAAGAGACCGAGCGTGGATCACTGACTGGGCAAAGATCGTCGCGTACGTAGCGCCGAAAAACATGTGCGCACACGCTGGAGGAATCGCCCTCAACAAGAGCCACTGAAAATTCAGCGGGGTCCCATCGAGCCCCGTCGCGAAGTACACGACGTTTTCTCGAAACGCGAAGCCTGCACCGACCAATACACCGTACGTAACTAGCACCGCGCGGGATTTGGCCCGATCAGAATGTGTGAGAATAGCTGCGAGAAATAGCGCTTTGGCCCCCTCTTCGACGATAGGCGCCCAGAGGACGCGAAACCAGCCGCTCTCCACCACGATTCCCATTCGGCGAGCTGCACCGGCGAGCTCGATCGAGAGCCACGCCGCTGCGATCCCGACTAACGCGGGACGAATGTTGAGTGATTTGCGCGCAGGCGCAACCAACGCGATCAGGGCTAACACGGGGCCCAGCGACGCGAGCAACACACCCAAAAACAACGGCGGACGAGACCACCACCGCATCAGGTGTTCGCTGAAGATCGCCAGGGCTCCGACGCCCAGGACAGTGAGCGTTGCCCCGGTGGAGATCATCGATTTATCGCGCGCGGTCCAGGGCTCGGAGGGGACCGTGGTTGGGAGAGAAAACCGAGCGCCTAGGTCCTCATCACTCATGGCGAGTGAGCGGCGCGGCCATCAAATGCACCCGCGAGGTAGGCTCCTGACAAGATCGCCAACGCAACGAGGGCGACCACCAAGAGGACCGCAGCCCAGGGGATCTTTTGGGTCAGCGCTTTGCCCGCACGCACATCTTCTTCAACCACGCTCGACGACGGGCTCAACGCAGACGGAGCCTGCACCGCTCCCATCTCTTCAGTCGGCAAGTGCATTCCGGCTCTTTTCGCCAGCGGAATGGCGGCGGTGTGATCCGCGTTTGCTTTCATCCCACTGAGGCTTAACCCAACTGGAACATTCGGCACGGTCACGCATTGCCTAGGCGTTTGGCGCGTTAACGCAATGGGCGCCCCATCGTCGTGTTTGACAGCGTTTAAAAGCGCATTGCGCATCTCGCGAGCGTCTTGAAATCGGTCCTCGCGTTTTTTTGAAAGCGCGCGAAGGACAACGGGCTCAAGTCGAGGATCGCAGTCCGGACGACGCTTGGTGGGCGCTTCGACGCGGTCACTCAGATGTTTGAGGATCACCTCGAAGGCGCTCTCTCCCACAAAGGGCAGCGTCCCAGTCATCATCTCGTACAGCATGATCCCGCAAGCGTACAGATCGGTGCGGCCATCGAGTTCTTCACCGCGGGCCTGCTCTGGAGACATGTACTCGGGGGTGCCGTGCACTGTGCCATCGCGCGTGAGGTTTAGACTGTCTTCAGACGCCGTCCCTGCAATGCTCTTGGCGATCCCAAAATCGGCGACTTTTACAATCTCGCGCCGCTCGCCGTCTTCGGTGAGCTTTGAGACGAGCATCACGTTTTCGGGCTTTAAATCACGGTGGACGATCCCGAGTTCATGTGCGGCCGAGAGCACAGACAACACCTGGGCCATGATCTTTGCGGTGCGCTCGGCTCCAAGCGGCCAGTCTTCATAGATGGCTTTGAAGAGCTCGCGACCCTCAAGAAACTCCATGACCAAATAGGTGGTCCCATCCGGCTCGATTCCGAAGTCTACGACGTGAACACTGTTGGGGTGATCGAGCTTGCTCGCGGCCCGTGCTTCTCGACGAAAGCGTGCTTTTGCAGTGGGATTATCAACCAGGTGTGGCGCGAGAATCTTGATCGCCATGGGCCGACCGAGTTCAACGTGACGCCCTCGGTACACGCTGCCGGTTGCGCCGGTGCCCGCGACGGATTCAAGTTGGTACTTTTCCGCAATCACGCGGCCAACGAGTGGGTCATTGCCTGGTGCGTTGCTCACAGAGACCGTGAGTCTAGCAAACAACTCACGGGTTGCGAAGGTAGTGAATGCAGAGTTCGCTCAAACCCCGAGGCTGCTCCACCAAAGGTCTGGCGACTGCCAGCTCACCGCCGAGAGCCTCAAATCTGTCGAAAACGCTGCAATACCAAGCCAACGCGAGTGGCCGACAGAGGTCTTTTCGTCGAAGCTCAAGAGAGCCGTCGCGAGATATTTTCCACTTCCCACGCGTCGTAGCAGCCAACTGACGGACTCGAGATCGTCGCGGTGTTTCACAAACCGGCGGCCAAGCTGAGCTGCAGAAGGCAGATCGTCTGCGAGCGCTTGATCAAATACTGTCAGCTCGCGCTCAAGCTTCTGCAACGAATCTTGCGCAGAGGCCTCAATCTCCTGCACGTCTTGCTGTCGAAGCCAGCGAATCGCCGCTCCAATGCACGTGTCGTCAACGGAGCGACCGAGTCGGGTGTCCTCTTCATGAAGGCGTGCAATAAGT
Organism: Myxococcales bacterium; assembly: GCA_031386385.1. Taxonomy (GTDB): domain Bacteria; phylum Myxococcota_A; class Polyangia; order Polyangiales; genus JANNCG01. Next base: position 1,610 of record JANNCG010000794.1, on the reverse strand, counting down.
CCCACGGCCGATGTTGTGCAATGTGTCTGACCGGCTTCTACAACCGCGATGGCTTCTCGCAGCAACCACGGCTCAACGTTGTGTTGAGAGAAGACTTCGTCCAATAACGTGTCCGCAGCGGATTCAACTTCAACTGCGTTTTTCCATATCAAACGAAGATCGAGTCCGCCGCCAAGCTCCTGCAATTCGACCGCAGGTGCGCTCATCGATGCCAACACAAGCGTGCTCTGCCGCACATAAAAAAGGTACTCGCCGACGATGGTCGAGGCGCCTTCGTTTGCTTCAACGAGCAAGCATTCAGTCCCCGCAACACGAGCATGAGACGTCGTCTTTGCGCCAAGGATGGGACCCTCGACTCGCAGGACACCTGGAAAGTCTGAGTTGACCGAAGCGCTAAAGGGCGTTTTTTGCTCCAGCGATGGCCATTCAAGCTCGCTCCAACCATCGTTGCCGTAGCACTCTGCCACCGTGAGGGTCGCGAGGACGTTTGTTTTGTCCGACGAATTCCACGGTAGTCGCCCTAACTCGACCAGCGAATATGAAGCGGGAACGCCAATTGGATTCATCGACTACTCATGGGGATATTTGCCTGTGTCTCTCCTCGACGCGCGAAGCCGGGCTGTTCTGACACCGAAACAACAAAAGCACCGCCTGCCGCAGCTTTTCGCCCTCGGTCTTCGACAGTGACTGCTCGCGCTCCATGACCTCTGCGGTCTCGCGAAGTGCAATTCGAAGACGCTCGTGGTTTTTAAAGACCCGGTTGCGTGCCCGCACATACTCGTCTCGATCCCGTGATGGGTCCACTCCCTCGTCTCGCTCTAAGATCACGTTGAACTCCAACTGGTCAAACACCAGCTCAACGATCTGTTTAAAAGCGACCTCAACGGCCGAGCGAAAGCGCTCTTGCCGCTCGCCCTGCACCCGATCAAACACACGCTGGAGTACGGCCTTTGCTTCGGCCACCCACTGCTCGGTACTCGGCTGAGAGACCTCTTCGACCTCCGTCGCGCCACGCATCACTAGCAACTTATCATCTCCTGGCAACACGATGCGGGCGCGCTTTCGATACTCAGCGATGTGCGCACGCACCAACATTGTGCTCAAATACCGTCGGCATTCTGGCGCGCTTTTGCCCACAACAGGCAGCGGCGAGACCTGCAGCACCTTGAGCGCGATTCTCGCGACAAGCTCATCGCGATCACTCTCACCTCGGACCTCAAAAGCCTGCCCACTGCTCGGCTCAATGAGACGCCCTCGCACAAGCGAACGGAGCAGAACAAACAAAGCCGCAGCGGCTTTCTCCCGAAGAGGATCGTCGATAAGAAGATGGCTGAGCAGCTCGCTCGGCGTCATAGGTGTCTTAACAGCAGTTATCGCACAAAGTTCGCGCACAACGGCAAATAGATTCTTCGAGAAGCGTTAGCGCTGTTGGGCAAACGCGCGCAGAAGGGTCTTGAGCTCAAACGACTGAAAGTGGCCAAAAGCCCCCAACCAAAGCGCGCAGACGGCGGTGACCACGGGGGTGGCGAAGCTGGTTCCGGTCTTGGTCGTGAAGCCGCCGCCGGGTGAAGCGACGGTGATGTCCGCCCCATCCGCGACCCACGCGACGG
>JANNCG010000772.1:0-2789 GCA_031386385.1 Myxococcales bacterium | reverse complement strand
CGGCACAAGATTTTCTTCCTCCTTTGGCGCCAGAGCCGGCTTACGACGACAGCAACAGCACCATGCTGCTGTCCGCCAACGCACTCAAAGAAGCAGGTGATGAGCTTGCTCTGGACAACGACGAACCCCCTGAGCAGACCGGACAGATCCCCGCGCTTGGCGAAGAGCCCACAGCGCTAACGGATGATTTCGGAGGTTCGGCGCTTCAGCCCATGATGGAGCCGCCCATCGAGCCAGCAATGGAGCCACCCATGGGAGCTCCACTTGATCTCGACGACATTGGTGCGGACTCGCCCAAGACCGAGCCCCCGCCCCCGCCAGAGAATTCTACCGGCGAAAACCCAGCCGCTTCTGAAGACTCAATCGCAGCGATGTCTCAGTCCACGCTCCAGGACCCAGCGCTCAACATTGCAGCTACGCCAGCCGTCGCGCCCATCGTTGAGCCTGCAGCCGCAGTCGTTGAGGCGGCCGCTCCGATTCCGTTGCAAATGGCGCGACCCGCTTCGGTGGCTCCGCCCGCTGTGCCCGCTGTGCCTGCTGTGCCTGCGCGACCCGTGAGCGTCCCCCCGGTGAGCTCTGCCAGTCCAAGTGTGCGACCCCGAGCAGACGCGGCCGAACAAGTGATCACACAGCTTCGTGCTGAGATCTCTGCATTGACCGATCAGCTCGCAGAACAAACTGCCGCCCACGGTGGCCACACTGAAAAACTCCAGACCGAGCTCGCGGCACTTCGTCCGCTCTCGAGCGAGGTTGAGCCGCTTCGTTTGAAGGCCAAAGAGGTCGAAGGACTGAGCGCCCAGATCGCGAAGGCGACAGCAGAGCTGGCTGAGATTCCTCTGTTGAAGAAAGAACTCGAGGACACTCGCGCCCGTGCTGCGAAGGGTGGAGGTGTCTCGACGCGAGAGTTTTTAGAGCTTCGTGAATCGCTCAACCGCAAAGACAAAGAGATCCTGAAGCTTAAAGATGAGCTCAACGCCAAAGAGCGTGCGGCGCTTGATTCAAAAGACAAGCTGTCCACACTCGAGCACGAGAAGGCCGATCTTGATGAGCGAATTCTCTCACGAGAGCGAACGCTCGCCGACCTTGAAGACCAGCTCACGGCGCTGCAGCGAGACCTCGACAGCGAGAAGTCTGGCCGCGTCAATGAGGGCAAGGCTCACCAAGCCGCACTTGCCGCTGCCGTCGCCGCGCACAGCGCCGAGGTACTTCAGCTGAAAGCCTCGCACGAAAGTGCGCTGAAATCTGCCAACGAGCAGCACAGCGCGCTGCTGGCAAAGGCAGCAGAAGAGCACGCAACAAGCACAGCCAAGGCAACGGAAGCGCACACCGCGAGCCTCGCCAAAGCCGCGCTTGAAGCGTCGGAGAAACTTAGCTCCACCGAGGCTGGTCACCTCGCCGCCGTCGAAGCGCTTCGTAGCGCACTTGAAAGCGAGCACAGCGGTAAAGTCCAGGCACTGAGTGCCGAACATACGAGCAAAATTGCAGCACTTTCTGAAGAGCATAGCGCTAACATTGCGCAGCTTAACAGCGTCGCGACGACCGCTAAAGAATCGCTTGAGGCCAAGCTGACTCAGACGGTCTCAGAGCACCAAGCGACGGTCGCTGCGATGGCGATGGCCCTCGCGAGCGCCAAGACCGAGCACGAGTCTATGCTCGCGGCCAAGCTTGCGGCTCACGACCTCGCTGTGGCCGCTCTAAAGACTTCGCAGTCTGACGAACTTGAGTTGCTGAAGGGCGTGCAAACTGAAGCGCTTGAGATGCTGAAGAAAGCACACACCGATGCCTTTGACGCGCAGAACAAATCACACGCTGAAGCGATCGAAGCGCAGCTTGCAGAGCACATCGAGGCGCTGAAGAAGGTGACGGACGAGAAGGCCTCCAGCATCGCCGAGCTTGAGCGCAAACATCGTGACGCGAGCGAAGAGCTTGAGGGCAAACACTCAGCGGAGGTCTTACGATTGACCGCAGAGCTAGAGCAGGCAAACACCGATTTGGGTCGGTCGATTGAGGCTGAGAAAAAGGCGCGCGCTGAGGCCGAAGCGGCCCGAGACGCGCTGCAAATCGAGTTGGCGTCAGAGAAGAGCCGCGCTCAAGATTTGCACGAGAAGCACGAGACGGCACACAAGCAAGCGACTGAGCATGGCGCGTTGATTGAGCAGGCTCGTACAGCGCTGGCGGCGTTGAGCTCAATCATGAGCAAAACAAACGGAGCGTAGTTTGCTCGAAAACACACACTTTGAGACTGATCGCTAGGAGCCGCGCGGCGGGTCCATCTTGCAGATCATTGAGCACAAGTGGTGATCAGGAGCGTGCGGTTTTAGTTTCCGCAGTGACAGTCACCGCCGCAGTGGCAGGTGGGGCACTCACATGAGCTTGATGCGCGGGCAGCGTAGATTGCGGCGGGAAGCGCCATGGCGGACAATACTGCGAACACTTTGAGAAACTTCTTCATGGTTTAAATCACTCGATGGATGAGGTTGAAGGCTCAAAACTAGCACGGGTGTAGCGAATTGTCGCAGCGAAGTGTATTTGTGGCTCAAAAGCTTGAATTCACTGTCTATTTTGTCTTTTCGAAGTGTGCTGCTACGAGGTTTCAGACAGCGCGCAATGGGGCTCCAAGCGCGCAGAGGGGTAGTGGCCTAGTTTGAGCGCGCGTGGTCGGTTTCGAAATGGGGTGGCCGGTTTTGAACACAGCCGTCATGTCTCCGCATCGTCGAAGAGCCCGCCGAGTGAGACGCTGAACGGTTCGGAAGCGCTGACGAGAATGATGAGGCTCGGGCTAGCGCTGC
>JANNCG010000745.1:0-8408 GCA_031386385.1 Myxococcales bacterium | reverse complement strand
CTCACGCAGAAGCTCAAATGGCGCCTTCACTTCTTCTTTGCACTCAAGACAAATTTTTCGGCAAAGACGCTGAGCCACAATAAGATTTACCGAAGCGGTCACCAAGAAGGGCTCCACACCCATGTTGAGCAAGCGAGACACCGTCGCTGGGGCGTCGTTTGTGTGCAACGTCGAGAGCACCAAGTGTCCCGTGAGCGCGGCTTTCACCGCGATCTCTGCGGTCTCAAAGTCTCGAATCTCGCCCACCATGATGATGTCGGGGTCTTGTCGCAAAAACGAGCGAAGTGCCGCGGCGAAGTTAAGTCCGATGTCTTCTTTCATCTGAACTTGGTTGATCCCCGCGAGGTTAAACTCGACCGGATCTTCGGCGGTGCTCACGTTTTCAGTGATCTGGTTGAGCTCACTGAGCGCAGAGTACAAAGTGGTGGTCTTGCCCGATCCCGTCGGTCCCGTCACCAACACCATTCCAAAGGGAAGGTGAATGGCCTTCATGAACGGGTCAAGCTGATCGCGCTCGAACCCGAGCTTCGTCATGTCAAGCTGGAGGTTGGACTTGTCCAACAACCGAAGCACGATCTTCTCTCCCCACAGCGTTGGAAGGACGCTCACGCGGTAGTCCATCTCTTTGCCGCCGCCGAGCTTCAACTTAATGCGTCCGTCCTGAGGCAGTCGTCGCTCAGCAATATCGAGGGACGCCATAATCTTCACGCGAGAGGTGACCGCGTTGCGGAGCTTCAGTGGGATGGGAAGCTCTTCGTGAAGCACGCCGTCGATGCGATAACGGACACGCATGGACTTTTCGTAACACTCGATGTGAATGTCGCTGGCCTTCTTCTCGATTGCGCGCAACAGAATGACGTTGCAGAGTCGAACTACGGGAGCGTCTTCGCTGGCCTTCTCCAGCTCCATCATGTTGGCGTCGTCGTCTTCGCCCTCGACAAAGTCCACGCCGTCATCGTTGACGTCCATCATGAGGGACTCCAAATCGACAGCCTTTTCGCTGAACAATTTGCCAATCCACTCAGTGATCGAAGTCTCGCTGGCGACTACAGGCTCAACGTTGTACCGCGTGAGCGCCCGAATGTCGTCCGTGGCGTTGAGGTTGGTCGGGTCCGCCATTGCGACGATCAGGGCGTTGCCTGCGCGAGAGACCGGAAGCACGCGATACCGCTCACAGACCTCTTTCGGGACTAGCTTCACCACATCCATATCAAACTCAACCGTGTTGAGATCAATCGCCGGAACGCGGTACTGCTGCGACAAAAAATTCGTGATTTCGTTGTCGTTTACGTAGCCAAGCTTTGCCAAGGTGTAGCCTAGGTTTTGCCCAGATTTTTTCTGCTCCTCTTGCGCAGTTCGAAGCTGCTGCATGGAGATAAGCCGCTCACGGACCAACAGCTCACCGAGCCGATTATTGCCGCCACCAGTCGTCATTGATTCACTTCCTGTCGCACAGAGTAGGGTGCTATGTTTAACACGAACGGTTAGATTGAGAGAACGCTCAAGATGTCGGGATTTTTTTCTCGCTTATTTCGCTCCCGAGTCGAGACTCAGGCCGAGCGAGCCGAGGTAGACGGTCGATTTGAAGACGCCGCGCGATTTTATGTCGAGGCTGGTGACCGGGACAAAGCGTTTCGGGTGCTGGTTTTAGCAGGCGAAGGCGCAGAAACCCTCTCACGACGCAGAGATTTGTATGCGCGTGCGCTCACGATTGCGGGCTCTGAGGCGCATCGGGTGGCGGCGCGGTCGGCGATCGCGAAGATCACCCTTGCGGAGTATGAAGCCCGGCCAGCGCAGACCGATGAAGACCGAATTCGATTGACTGAGTGCTCGCAAGACCTTGAACGATCGGGCGCAAATCGCGAGGCCGCGAGGGCATTTAAGCTCTTGGGCGACCAAGAGGGCGTTGAGCGCAATCTTGTCCAAGCGGGCGATGTCGAGGGATTTGAGCGAGAAGCAGCGGCGTCTCACGAAGAGGACCGACTGCGTTTGCGTCGGCGAACAGCCATTGAGACCTTTGAAATGCTCTGGAGCGCAGGCGATCGCGAGGGGTCACTCAACACCCTTGAAGCGTGGGTGCGGCAACGTTCTGAAGATCACGAGGCACGATCGTTGTGCGAAGAACGTCGTGAAAAGCTCGTATCAAAGGGGCGCTTCGATGCGCGGGTCGGGCCAGACTCGCAGCTGACTCTGATCGGGATATTTCCTTGTACGTTGGGGCGTGAAGCCATGGTGAATCTTCGCGGTGTCGCCGTGTCGCGTGAGCACTGCGTGATTGAGCTGCGGGACGGTGTGATCACCATTCGTGACAATGAGTCGCGCAACGGAACACTGCTGCGTGGAGTGGCGGTGAAGGGGTGGGTTCCGCTGAGAGATGGGGATGAGATCTCGATCGGACCGGACCTGATGATGGCTGTGTCATCGACGGAGGGCTCGACCCTGTTGACCGTCGAGCGGGGTATGGATCGAGGAAAACAGCTGATATTTCTCCGCACGCAGCACCAAACCCCCGTGGGCGCGGTGAGCTTTCGTGACGGTCATGCGGTGTTGACACCAAACGGTCAGGTCAAGCTATTGGGCCAGAAGGTCGTTGCGCCCATCACGCTCGCGCGCGGTGACCGAATCGACGGACCGGGCGGCACTCTCGAAGTTTTGTAAGACCCCGCTCAACGCATTCAGCGGTTGTATAACCGCTTGGTTTTAGAGGCACGGAATCCCCGGCCGCGGAACACACCCGTGCGAGCCAGTAGGGTTGCGTCCCGTGTTACCGGTAGCGTTTGAATTGCGGTTGTTTGAGCGCGTGTTTCGCTGGACACGCACCGTCGGAACATCCGCATCGACGACTGGGTTGAGGGCAAAGTCCATCCCAGGCGTGCCCATCGGGTTTGGGTCTGGCTCGACCGCGACGCCTGCGTCCTGCACAGAGATTGCGCCACCCATCCCGTTGTTCGTTGTGGGGCTTAGCGACTCTCCGTTGGTTGGGGTCGTCGTGGTCTCTCGAGGTTGCGTCGTGTTTATCGGCGTTCTGCTGTGTCCGTTCATCGAGATCACAATCGCCGCGATCGCCGAGACAGCACCGATGCTCGTGAACGCCACAACCAGCGCCACAATGAGCGATTTAGGCCATGAAGAACCTCGTCCCGTTGGCTCAAGCTCCTGCGGCAAAATCGTCTGCTGCGAGGCGTCACCTGGGCGTCCGGGACCAATCGCATGCAGCGACGCACTCGAACTTCCATCCCCTGCGGTGATCCCGAAATACGGACGACTGGGTTGTGAGCCACTCGCGATCGGCGTCGCGTGCCGTTGGATGAGATCAGGGGGCATCGCGACGTTCGCAGCCCCGACGCGTGCGGCAAACAAGGCACCGCAAAAATCGCTGACTGAGGCAAACCGCTGATCGCGCTCACGCGACAACGCGCGATGCAACACGTTGGCCAACTCAACGGGAACCCACGGTGCTATATCACGCACATTCGGATAGGGTAATCCCTGGATAATCTTCGCAAGGGCCACGCCCATATCGTCGTTTTCGTACGGCCGCCGACGCGTCAACATCAGGTACATCATGACCGCCAGCGCGTACTGATCCACTCGCGCGTCGATGTCTTTGCGACCGCTCGCCTGCTCAACGGGCATGTAGTGCGCAGAGCCAATCACCTGCCCAGTGTTTGTTTGCTCGCCGTCGTAAAGCGTCTCGCGGGCGGCGCCAAAGTCCAGGACCTTGGGGACAATCACTCCACGCTCGTTGTTCAAAAAGATATTTGCGGGCTTCAAGTCACGATGAATGATCCCCGCGACATGCAGCGCAGAGACTCCCGACCCGACGGACATCATCAGGTCGATCGCGCTCGCCGGATGCAGTGGGGCTTCACGCTTGAGAAGGTCAGAGAGCGACTCGCCTTCAAGCAGCTCCATGGGCAAAAACATGGTGTTGCCGTCCATCGCGGGCTCAAGCATCTTGACCACGTTGGGGTGCTGGATCCGAGACGCAAGCTGCGCCTCGCGAACAAAACGTGCGACAAACTCTTGGTTGGACGACAGCGACGGAAGGATCACCTTGATCGCCCGCGAGTCACCCAAGATCCGGTTGCGCGCTTTGTATACCGAGCCCATGCCACCCGATGCGATGAACGAGAGAATCTCGTACGCACCAAGATGAGTACCGGGCTTGAGCACTTCAGACATCGACCCCGCGAGGGTAGCAACAAAACTTCTGGGTTGAAGCAATCAAAAGCGCCAAAGTACTGCGGCGGATGAGTCCGTTCGACCAGGTGTCAGAATAAGCTGGGCGTTGGGCCTCGCTCGCGGTGGCGTCGCAAGCCACAACCCCAAAGCCACACCGGTGGCAACCACCAGGGCACCCATCGCAATTCCACTCACAATTTGCAGTGTTTCTGCCGACGAACGCTCGCCAGCAACCGTGGCGCACTCCGGCGGATCGTTGCTCGCACCTGTGCAGTTCGCCGTGTATTCGCCTATGCGATTGCCTCGCCACAGGGACGCAGTGAGCAGCAAAATCCCCGCTGCTCCAGCACCCGCCCCAAATCCGATCGCCAGTACCGGAGTCGCCCGTGGGCCAGGCGGCGCGACAATGGGGGGCTCTTGAATCGGCTCAACCGGGTCCGACGAGCTGGATTGACCACTGACGGATGGGGTGATGCCAGCGGTTGAACCAGTTGCCGTCGGAATGGGGGGCGCGGTTGTGTTGGGCCTGGTCGATGCGGTGATGGCCGATGTCGTGTTCTGTGTCGAGACAGTCGTTGAGGTGTTTGTTGTGGCCGCGGTCGAGCCTCGCGGACCAAACGTTTCGCGACGCACCTCGCCGGGTGCGATTCGAAGTGTGCGCTCAAGCGGCGCCGCAGCGGGAATGATCACTTGAATTGAAAGCTCACCAGCGGCAATTCGAATCGGGCCACGGGGCAGGGCGCCGTAGGAGCGACCGTTGACTAACACCGTGGCACCAGCGATTGAGCAGTCGATTTGCACGGTTCCGACAGTGGCCAAGATCGCGGCTTGCTGCGTGGCGAGCTGTGTTCGTTGTGCGGCTTCAAACGTGTGCAGTGGGCGGCGGGACAAATAGACATCCAAGGTCTCTGCAGCCTCGACGGTGCGTCCAAGGGCGTTGAGCGCATAGGCTCGGCGCTCGAGACCGCGCCAGTCACCCTCGCGACACTGCGTCTCAAATGCCTCAAGTGCGGCTGCCATCTCGACGCGATTGATCGTCGCCCCTGCGGTCGAAGCTCGATAATGTTGCAGACCGACGCGCTCTGCTCGTGCCGCAGACGCCATGTCGGTCCCGTCGCAAATCGGAACATCTGCTCCCGCCACTGCCCCATGGCTCAGAACCGCAAAGAGAACGACCGTACTGCTACTGCTCAATAATCGCTGCATCGACTCGCCGAGAGTACATCCCTTTGCGCCCAAAGGTCCACTTCGCTGAGCGCACTCTGTTGTTGGCTCGTCGCGCGCAAATTCCGCCGTCGGAGTGCGGCGAAATAGGCCAACAACTTTTTCGGTGCACGGAGGCGAAAGCTTGCGATCACACAACGACGTAGTGATACAACTGCCCAGGCAAATACAATGGGCGTTCGCGATTGGTTCAAGCGTGTTTTTTCAAAGGACGAATCGGCAGCAAAAGACCGTGATGCGTTGATCGATCGGGTCGCCGAGGGTGTTGTGGGTTCGTCGGGACAAAACAGCGGCAAAGCTCACGCAGGAGCAAGCACACTACGCTCAAAAGAGTCCATCCTGGCGGCGGTCAAACACCTCCCTCCATCGCAAGCAGTGGCACAGTGCATCGCCACGATTGAGTCAACGCAAGACTCGCAGGAGGCCTCAGTGTTGACTGAGTTTCTTCGTAAGCTTGCGATTGAGGGCGAGCTCGGACCCGACACTCGAATTCGGCTCTCGGACTGGTTTACCGCTCGGGGCGAGAGCGCGACTGCGGTGAAGGTCCTTGATCCGTTGGTGATCTTGGGTTCAACCAACGCTCTTCCAGCGCTGGTGCGCCTGGCCGATATGGCTCAGCAGGGCGGAAACACGCCCGAGCAGGTTCGGCTATACGACGAGATTCTCGCGATTGACGTGGGATTTCCTGGGGTGCGCGAGAGACTGTTGCGACTCCGTGCGCCAACAAAGGTCGGAGAGGCGGGCGCCACGCTCATCGCGCCAGAGTCCACGCGTCTGGGGAGCGGACGGTTTGAGCTTGTGAGCGAGCTCGGCCGCGGCGGCGCAGGCGCGGTGTTTATCGCTCGGGACCTGAAGACCAAGCGCGACGTGGCGTTGAAGCTCTACCACGCCAACGCCAGGGGAGAGCGCAACAGTCGCCTTCGCTCTGAGGCGCTCATAGCGTCACTCAACGCGTCACGGCACGTTGTTCGAGTGTATGATTTGATCGAGGATCTGGGCGCTATCACGATGGAGCACTGTGCTGGTTCGACACTTCGTCGCGTGCTGTCGCGCAACGAGGGCGGTGTCGCTCAGCGTCGAGCGTGGGCGCGTGGGATCGCCGACGGCCTCGCGGTCACCCATGCCAATGGCTGGGTTCATCGCGACCTAAAACCTGGCAATATTTTGCAGCGCGCGGACGGCGCCGCGGTGCTCACTGACTATGGCCTGGCCGCGAAAATTGGCTCATCTGTTGAGCCCGCCGAAGGCACCAGCGGCTACACTCCCCCAGAGGCGCGCAAGACGCGCAGCGCTGATCCCCGCGCGGACGTGTACGCTTATGGGGCGTTGCTGCGTGAATTTGCAGGCGAGCGCGACGCAGAAATGGCCGAATACGCCAAGGTTTGCCTCAACGAAGAGCCCGGCAATCGTCCCCGGGACGGCGCTGAACTCCTGGCGTTTGTGGATCGATGGACCTCTCGGCTGTGAATGAGCCCTCCGCCGGTTTGGCGAAGCCCGCTGCGCCCGCTCACGGCATTCATCACGTGATGGCGGTGGCCATCGACGGGGGGGTGGTGGCAGCGCTAGCGCTTCCGGTGCGTGTGCTGCTCGATTGTGCCCAGCTGCGCACCGTCGCGCTTTGGTCTCAATTAGTTTTTAGCTATATTGCTATTGGGTTTATCTTTGCGTTGCCACTGTCTTTGCTTGCGCTCATTCGCGGCGGTCTTAGCCGAGCAGCTCGCGCAGCGTTGGCCGTGAGTGGTTCGGTCGCGCTTGGAGTTGTTCTGACCAAGCCCGTGGGCCACTTCGGTGTCTACGTGGTCCTCGCCGTGATGCTCTCGGCGCCGGTCCTGCTCAGGCTTGCTTTGCTTCAAACCGAGCTTCGCGCGAGCTATGCTCGGTACGGTTTGCTTGTGTTTTCACTCGCATTTGTGCTGTTTAGTCTTTGCTCGCAGCAGGTGGTGCGTACAGCTCTATTCGACAGCGACCGTGCACTGTATGCCCTGAGGTCACTCAGATCTGTCACGCGGCTTGATGCGCGCTCACCGCGGTCGCCGCAGGTGGTGTCTGTGCAGTCCACGACAGATGCACTGGCGCTCGCGCTGATCATTCGGGTGCATCCGCTGCGAAATGACAGCGTCTTTGATCAGCGTTTTCGTGGATTCGTCACTATCGCGCGCAACTCGGCTCGGTTTCTCGATGTGCGCGCGAACTCAGAAGTTCTCGGTCAGCTTGCGACGCAAGGAGTGCTCCCTGACGGGGCAACGGTCGCGTGTGTCAGCGGTGATCCCGAGCGGGTTGCGCTCTGCGCCCGTGAGCGATTGACCGCTGCTTCGACGATCGGACCGATGAGACTCGAGCTGATATTTACCTCGCCGAATCCGTCGTTGACGGCGGCGCAGTACCAAGCGTTTATCGCTCGGGTCGATCGCGCGATCGCCGCAGTACTGCCCGTCGCGAATGGGCGAACCCCACTGCGACAAGCGTTGGTGGTACTGCTCGGAGGCGCGGGTTTCGCTCTGCCACAGCTGGGGAGTTCGGTTGCTTTTCGGGCAGACGACGGCCAACGTGTTGCGCTGCTAATCTCGGCTCCCGGGGTGCGTCCTGCTTTTGTCGCTGGCGCGGTCTCGCTCGCCGAGGCAGAGGACTCGATCGCGCTCTGGACTCGCGGTGCATCACCGCCGTCGACAACCGTTGCACGTGCGGCGCAGGGCATCGGGTCCCCTCCGCGGCTGTTGCTGACGTTGAATCCGCGTCATCCCGAGAGCGTCACTTTGACCGATGGTCGATACCTGCTGGGTGTGGATCGTCGCGTGCCTACGTATACACTTATCGATCTATCTCTAGATCCACGCGGCACAGTCAATCGCGCTGACATTTTACCGGGAGTTCGCGACGCAATGAGCCACGCTCTTACGTTATGGTCGCGCTCGTCACCATGAGCAAACTCAAAGTCATCACGTGGAATGTGAACTCCGTCCGAGTCCGCCACGATCGGCTTCTCAAGCTTCTGAACCGCC
>JANNCG010000711.1:0-4368 GCA_031386385.1 Myxococcales bacterium | reverse complement strand
CCGCCGCAGTTGGTCTGGCCCACGGCGCAGCTCAGCTCGCACATCCCTGCGTTGCACACTTGACCCGCGCCGCAGCTGTTTGCACAGGCTCCGCAGTTCAGGCGATCCGAGTCGAGATCACGACAAGCTCCCATACAATCGGTGAGCCCTGCTGCACAGCTGAGCTGGCACGCGCCACCGTTGCATACTTGCCCACGAGGGCAAGCGGTTCCGCACATCCCGCAGTTGAGGTTGTCGCTCTGTAGATCGCGACACACGCCCATGCAGTTGTTTTGATTCATCGCACAATTCACAGCACAAACGCCGCTTGTGCAGACCTGTCCTGCGGCGCACGCAGTGCCGCACATCCCGCAGTTGGCGCGGTCGTTTTGCAGATCGCGACACACACCGTTGCACGTGGTCTGTCCCATTGCACAGCTGACCGCACAGACGCCCATCGCGCATACTTGTCCCGCAGCGCAGGCAGTCCCGCACATCCCGCAAGCCGCACGGTCCGTTTGCAAATCACGGCACGTCCCGTTGCAGTTGGTCTGCCCCACAGGGCAGCTGATCTCGCAGACACCCGCGTTGCAGATCTGTCCCGCAGCACATGCAAGTCCACACATCCCGCAGTTGGCGCGGTCGGTCTGTGCGTCGCGGCAGCTACCCATACAGTTGGTGAGCCCCATCGCGCACGTCACAGCGCACGCGCCCATCGAGCACACTTGGCCAGCGGGGCACGTTGTGCCGCACATCCCGCAATTGCCGAGGTCACCTTGCAGGTCACGGCACGTCTCGTTGCAGTTGGTTTGACCCATGGGGCAGTTGAGCACGCAGCGGCCCATCTCGCAGCGTTGGGTGTTTGAACACATGGTGCCGCAGGCGCCGCAGTTGTTTTGATCGGCTGCTAAATTTGCACATCGACCGCTACAGTTGGTCTCACCCGATGCACAGGTGAATGTGTCCACCACGGGTCGATCAATCGTCGGGCTGTCGACCGATTGGACGTCCATTGCGGCGTCCATTCCGCCGTCACGAGGCGGGTCGCCCACAATGGGGTTTTGCGTGCAGGCTGCGATCGACAGTACAAACGCGCACTGAAGGATTTTTGTGAATGGGCTATGTTTAGTCATCAATAGGCTCCGGATGGGTCTTGAGAAAAAAGGGCAACTCGATGCCCCCTTAGTTGTCACGCACAGTAGCCTATAGCGGTCCACGCCGTGAACATGAACCGCGACAATCGGCACATGCTCGGTGCGTACAGAGATCCACGTAAGTGATTCGCGCTCACACAACACACGGAGTGTAAGATGACCCTGTGGTTGTGCCCAGTTGGCACAAGACAAGCAGTAGAGCACGCGTCCCGTGTGGGCAGCCACCCTACGTTAACTCGCAGTGGACTCACAAATACCGCTAAGTAAAACGACAACTTATGAGCAATATTGACCGACTCGCAGGCGGCGCTTATCACTCTGATTGCAGGGCAGTTGAGGTGTTCAGCGGTGCAAGCGATCAGAGCGCTCCAGCAAATCAATCGGTATTCATCGCCGCGGGCGTTCTGAGCACAAATTGGGTAGGTGGCCCTTTCAAGGGGGCTGGCATACCCAATTTGTGTCGCGGCTAATCCCTCAGCGCCCTGCTCGCCCCGCGCTGCTGTGAGCACCGCTGAGCGGAGGCACACTCTAAATCGACAGCAAATAAGCAGACAAATCGCTCTTCTGTGCCGGCGTCAATCCAAACCCACCGTGCGCTGCACCGCCACACTCCATCGACGAGAGTCGATCATCAAGGGTCGGCGCACACCCGTTGTGCATGTACGGCGCCCTAAACCTCACCCCCACCAGCGACGGAACCTGAAACACCCCACCGGTCCCAACGCTCACCGACTGGTTGTTCGTAAACCTCGGCCCCGAGTGACAGCTCGAACAATTACCCTCACGCGAGATAAAGATCTCTGCCCCTCGCGCCACCGCACGCTGCGCCTCTGCGTCCACCACCGGTGTAGCTGTATAAGCAGGCATCGCTTCAATCCACTGTTGCAACCGCTGAGTGTGCTCAGCAGAAAGAGCGGGCCCGCTCATGCGGCCGCTAAACACATCGTTGGTGAGTGTGCGAAGCCCGTCAAACTCACCCCTCCAGTGATACGGCGCCGTGCCACCCACCGTCCCACGAAGCGAAGGAGTGCGAAACACCCCTTGCTGAAACTTCCACGCGAGCCCGTCGTCGCCACCTTCGGCGTGACAGCTCGCGCAAGCCACACCTGTTTGGCCGCTAAAATTTCCGTGAAAAATTCTGTGCCCCGTGTGCTCAACCGAGCGCGCGCCTTCAAACCAAAGCTGTCGCCCATCCGCGCGAAGCAAGCCCGCTGGCTGGCGACTAAAAAACACCATGTGTCCACCAGCAAGGGCACCGCCTGTGAGCGTAAAACCTGGCGAAACACCTGCTCGTTGTGTTTGACAACCCACCATCTCCGCGTTGGCCACTTGCGCAAATCCATCACTGCCGGAGGTCGCCAAATCACCCCGGTTCGCTGCGGACACAATCCACAGCTGCCCGCGCGCGTCTACAATATCCGTCGGAAGCGGAAGGAGCATGGAGTTGTGCAGCACCGACGGTTGCGCCGTTGAAGTTGTCACACGCAACATCACGGTGTTCACGATGCCCGAACACGGCCCACCCTCGCGGGTCCCACCCTCGCGCGTAGCACCATAGCCACCAGGCCGGGCTCCGAGCTCTGCGGAGGTCGAGGATTGCCCGGTGATCACGACCGATCCATCCGCACGACCGATCATTCTCCACAGCGAGTTCATCCGCTCGGGAAGCCCCACCACCATACTCAAAGGTAGCGCCCCGGTCTGCACAAGCTCGCGGTTGAGAAACAGTACCCTTGCGCCGCGAAAAGTGCTCACCACGATGTCACTCGCTCGCACCACCACGTCGCGCAAATCTGGCTCTAGCGTCTTGCTCGCAACGGCAGACCCATCCAACGGCACAGTCACAAACTCGCCCCCCACGCACACCACACGCATGGCGCTCGCTTGCGCATCAAACGCAATCCCTCGCGGAGCACCGCACACCTGCGTGCGCGACACGATCGTCCCTAGCTCGGGGTTGATTCTCACCACCGACCCGCTGCCGCGAAGCACCACGTGCATCATCCCCGTAGAGTCCTCGGCGATGCGCCCAGGCTCGTCTCCCGGTTGCAACACGACCTCATGACGCACTGAAAATTCATTGGCGTTTACGATCCACACCCGATCTCGGTCCGAGTCGCCGATCACCACGTAGCGATTATTTAGTGAAGTGAGTACAGAGCCGCCTGAGATCGCCGGTGGGGCTACGGGCTCAGTGGCTTGCAGCGAGGGGGCGCTCAGTGATGCACCGCCGGGCCGACGAAAATTGTTATCGCTCTGATCAACCACGCCAGCACCCGGCCGAAGATCCCCGCACGTCCCTCCTCGGGCGGCTCCCGGCGCGCCGTTGTACGGACACGGCGGCAAGCAGCTGAGCAAACCAAGGGTAGTGACTACAAACGAGAGCTGAGTTTTCATTGAGTACTCCATTGAAATAAGAACGATTCGCGTCAAGCGCAGGTCAATCATACACCACTTTGTGCACTGTGCCGATGGCCCCCTCCCAATTGGCAACACCGAGAGTGACGCTCGGCGGACACACAATCGCGGATTCGCATGTGGCTACGGAGGCGTCCCGCAGAGCCCTCGATCGCGAAGCGTACAAAGTAGTTGTCGCGTCGCTGGATTGACGCAGCAGAACCGAGCGTGCCGCGGGTTGCACAACCGACCTCCGCACAGTCCTGCGCAGGTTCCGTTTTCGCAGTGACCGTCGCAGCACTGAAAGACTGCCTCGGGATCTTGCGATGCGTTAAAAAGTCGCAAGCAATCCTCTTGCACGGTCTCAGGGCGACACTCTGAGTCGGACACCGGCGGAGCGACGACGTCAATCACCACCGACCCATCTGGCGTGTCATCCATCACCGCGCGATCGCTCATCGTCGGCCGATCAATCATCACAACATCCGCAAGCGTCCCGTCCACCCTCGCGTCCATGAGCCGCAAAACTGGAGGAAGCTCCCATTCGCTACGCGCGCCGCAGCCCACAAGCACCAGCGCACTTCCGAGTGTGCGACAGATCGAACCGAAGACTTTGCATCGCATTTTTACACGCAAAATCATTGACGGCAGCCTGCAAGCGTAAGTCGGTTCGCGCAAAACCGTCGATCATCGTGGCTGCCACAACAACTGTACGCTGGACCGCAGGGTGCTGGATTAAGATCACACCGCGCGGGTGGCTCGCCGTTGGGAACACACGCAGAGGCACTGTAGCATTGCCCTTGGCAGCAAACATAATGGTCACCCTGCGGACGGCCAA
>JANNCG010000706.1:0-9660 GCA_031386385.1 Myxococcales bacterium | reverse complement strand
TTGATCAAGCGCGGCGATCTCAACCGTCACCTCAGGTTCAGTGCGAAATCCTGCCAACTGCGCCTGAGTCAAGGTCACGTGGTGCGGACCCACGCCTCGGACGGTTTGCACTGGCAATCGAGTGCTATTGTCACCGTGCTTGAGTGTCACCTCAAGTCGTCCATCACGAAAGGCCGCTCCGTCGAGGTAGCGAAGCGAGACGTCAAAGCCGACGTCGTGCATCGCGGGGGTCAAAAACTCTCCGAGTGTGTGACGAACTTCAATCACTGGGGTCTCAAAGACGCGCACCTGAATCGGAGCCTCCGCACGGTACGGTGTGCTCGCGGGATTGGCTCCCTCTTGGTCGGCCTCTGCCGCAGTTTGTGTCTCTGCGATCAGTTTGTAGTCACCGGAGGGCATGTTCGATGGAAGTGGAATGTCGAGCGTTGCCACTCCGTCTTCATCGGTGAGCACCCGCGCCCCACCGACCTCTTGGCCTTGGGCGTTTTGCAAAAATATCGTGACGGTCCGGCGCGCTTCGGGACGATATTCGCCTCGTAATTTCCAGGCTAACACGCGGATATGAATGCTCTGTCCGGGGCGATACACGCCCCGATCTGCGTGCACATAGACGACCGGTCGCTCAAACGAAGCAGCTCGCCGGTGCGCACGAAATTGCAGCTCTCCGCGATACCAGCGACCCCAGCGACTCTTGCACGCAACACGAAGGGCTTCCGCAACCGAGTCACTCGCATGCGGTGGTCGGCGAAACGAAAAATCTCCGTGTTCCGTTGCGCTCCCGATATGGCGATCGCGATAATAAAAATCCGCTTGAGTGCAGGGTTGCATCTCTGAGGTAAAAGCCACTACGTGAATGAGCGAGCCCTGATCGCTCCACGCTTGGTAGGGGGCGTTCATGATGAGCCTGGCCGGAAGCGACTCGTATGTTCGCTCGGACGGAAGCTCGTGATTGTCGCCAACAGACCCCAGCTGCACCTCGACTGGCCCCACGGCCCGAGAAGATCCATCGCTCTGGATGACGTCTTGGTCTTCGATCGTTTCGGTTGAGATATTTTGACAGGACGAGACACCAAGGACACAGGCCAGCAGACAAAACGATCGTCGATGCCGCGAAAAAAATCGGGGTACGGTTTTACTGGGCGGCACAGATCTCAACGGACATCCTCATCGTTGAAAAAGTTTCGAAAAAACAGCGCGCGACGGGGGGATTGTCTCACACGCGCCTGGTTTGGCTGACGAAATCCCACTAAAATCCCACTAAAATCCGACAGCACGTTGTGATACATACCCCCCACACTTCACGATGACGAGCCACACCGCCCAAGCCAAAGCCCACGCCAACATCGCCCTCGCTAAGTATTGGGGAAAGAGCGATGTGACGCTAAACCTCCCGGCGGTTCCGTCTTTGTCCATCACGCTCGATGCGTTGGTGACCGAGACCCGAGTGACCTTGGATCCGTCGCTCGCCAAAGACCAGATCATCTTTGATAGAACCGAGCGCTCTGGCGACGATGCCGATCGCGCGGTTGAAATGCTCACCCGACTGCGTTTGCTCGCTCCCGAGGCGCTTCGTACACAGTTTGCGATCGTAGACACGGTCAATCATTTTCCGACCGCGTCCGGACTGGCGTCGAGCGCTTCGGGGTTTGCCGCGCTCGCCGGAGCGGTCGCGAAAGCGTACCAAATCGACGCCACACTTGAGCAACTCTCAGCGTGGGCGCGTCACTCGAGCGCCTCCGCCGCACGCTCAATCTATCCGGGATTTGTCGAGCTCGCCGCGGGACTTGTGGGCGATGACACCCTCGCGGCCAGGGTTGTTGCGGACAAAGACCACTGGGACGTGTGCATTGTGATCGCGCTCGCATCGCTCAAACGAAAGAAGACCTCTTCGCGCGACGGGATGATCGACACGGCAAAAACTTCTCCGTACTACCCCGCGTGGTTGGGCTGCGCGCCGATGTACTTTCAAGACGTGCGCAACGGAGTCCTCTCGCGTGATCTCGAAAAAGTGGGTAT
Source organism: Myxococcales bacterium (assembly GCA_031386385.1). GTDB lineage: Bacteria > Myxococcota_A > Polyangia > Polyangiales > JANNCG01. The sequence goes on along the minus strand of JANNCG010000706.1, from coordinate 7,644 downwards.
CGCTATGGAGGCAAGCACCTTCGCGATGCACGCCAGTGCCCTCGCTGCACGCCCGTCGGTGCGCTACTACGCGGCATCCACCGCCACTCTGCTGGACACAGTGGAGCAGCTTCGGTCAGCAAAAATCCAATGCTATTCAACAATGGATGCTGGTCCTCACGTCAAAGTTTTGTGCGAACGTAAAGACGCCGAGCAGGTACACCAAGCCATGATTGACTCCGGAGCCACCGTGGATGTTCGTACCGCTCGCCCCGGCGCAGGAATCACCATCACTTAACCCATGCTCCCTCGTCGAGATATAGACCCAACCTTTGTCACCTACACGCAAGCACCTGGCAAGGTCATGCTCGCCGGCGAGTACGCGGTGCTCGATGGGTGCGCGTCTGTCGTGATGGCCGTGGATCGATACGCCACAGCCTCAGCGTCTTTGGTCCCACTGACGGACGCAGACGGATGGGAGACACCCGAGGCACTTGCGGCGCTTGAAGACGCTATTTCGTTAGGATATTTGCAGCATAAAATGCATACACGCGTGCGCCCTGGGACGCTCTTTGACCAGGGACAAACACGCAAGTTAGGGCTGGGATCAAGCGCTGCCATGTGTGTTGCAGCGCTCGGATCAGCGAAGCTCTTAAGTGAGCTTCAATCGGTCAACACCACCAGAACTCCCCCACCTACACTTGATCGAATGACGTTGGCCAAGATCGCACGCAAGGGTCACCGCCGAGCACAAGGCGGAGGCAGCGGCGTCGACGTGATCGCGAGCGCGCTCGGTGGGATTCACGCGATTACCATCACTGGCAACGGGGAAGATTTTTTGTGCGAGGCATTGCAGTGGCCCGATGAGATTCATTGGCGGGTGCTTTGGACCGGCGATCCAGTGAGCACAAAACTCTTTGTGGCAAAAGTGCGTGAGCTATCCACGCATGCCCCCACACAGTACGCCAAGGTGATGGGCCCACTGCGTGAGAGCGCGCAGGAGTTTCTCAGGGGAATGCGCGCTGCCCACGCAAGCTTAGTGTTTGAATCCGTTCGGTCGCACGGCGAAGCGATGGACGCGCTGGGGCAAAGCGCTGGAGTCCCTATTGTGACCGAGTCGATGCGCGAGCTCGTGCAGGTCGCGAACAGGTCCGGCTGCGCGGTAAAACCCAGCGGGGCCGGAGGCGGTGACATCGTGTTATTGGTAGCAACGTCGGCAGACGCGATCGCTGAGTGCCTCACGCAGCTGCCAGCTTCGATGGTCTGTGTCTCAATGAACCTTTCAACGGAAGGGGTGGGTCCTCTGAAGGGTTCTCACTCTGAAGCCAAACCTACTGACGCAACACAAGTGCAACCATGACACTCGAATGCTCCCACTGCGGACACCGCTCACCCGAAGGAACCCAACGCTGCCCCAACTGCCTTCGCTCAAACGGCTGGCTTGAAGTAGCCGACAAAGCAAAGCGTCCTTCGCGCAGCAAATTGCTTGTTATTATTGCAAGTGTTGCGGTCGCGGGTGGCGCCATTGGCGGGATCGCGTGGGGGATCAAAGCACGCAAACACCAACAGCAGCTAGCGGTCCAGACTGGGGTAGCGACAGGAGGCGAGCAGGCGGTTCCGGCGGCGTTTGAGGGCGGTCCTGCGGTGCGAGCGTTGGCGGCGCAGTGTCACGCACAAGCACCCCTGGCAAAGGCACGAGAGGTCCTTGATGCCATCCGCGCAAAGATCACCTCTGCAAGCCACACCCTCAACGACAGCACAAACACAGTCCCTTCGGTCAGAACCAGCGACTCGCTAGTGCTCGCACTTAGCGGGTCTCAGAGCGTGTTTTCATCGCTCGATTTGGCCAGAATTCTCGCAGCAACGCTGCGCGAGGCGCAGGTCCCGTTCACCTTCGCGAGGCGCACCAGCGGGACGCGCCCAAACACCCCTCCCGATCCGACCGGAGTGCTGGGTCGCTACGTCGTGATCGTTGACTCCGTCGCGCTCGACCCCACCGATGGCCAGGCGATCGCGCGCAACGAGGCCCGACCCGTGGTCCTTGAGGTCGGCGCGATCACCGGCGCCATGTTGGTTCAGAGCGCCCTCGCCGAAGAGCGAGCGGGCAACCACGCAAGAGCACTCACGCTCATCCGAAGCGCCGTGGATCAGTGGGGCGACGGTGGAATCGCGCACGCAGCGCGCGCTTTTATCACTCGAACGCAGGGAGTTCCGCCGCAAGACGTGTTGCGCGATTTGGATACCGCGGTGGTGGCGAGCAACGATGACCCTGCGATTCACCTCCTGCGCGCCCACACCGCAGTGATGTTCGGCGAGCCCGTACTCGCGCGCACCAGCGCTCAGCTCGCGTGGCAGCGGGCCCGTGGTTGGGGCGACGCCGCCCTCGCCGCCGCGATGACGTACACACCCAGTCCAGCGTCGGACAGTGGCGTGGTTGATCGTGGTCGCTGTGAGCGCTTTCTCGACGCACGCGAGTCCTGGACCGACGACGCCCTCACCGCCTGTGCGGCGCTCACAACCGACGGCCCCGCCACAGAGCCACAGCTCGCCGCAGCGCAGCGTGTAGGAGCGAGCAGCACGGACCCCATGCGCGTGGCATTTGCCATGGCTGTGCGACAATCTACCAATGGATTCACAGTGAATTCTTCTGTTCGTCAAGAGGTCTTGGGGTGGCTTTTGTTAGCAGGAGCCACCCCCGTTGCGCGTCAACTGATGCTGGGACCTGACGCCGGACAACCATGACGGCACGATCACTCGGTAGCGCAATGGCCGTGAGCTGCGCATTAAGCGCCTGCTCGTTTTTTCGCAGCTCCACAGACACCCCCTCGCCACGCGCGATCACCGAAGTGCACACGCTCTTGAGCTGCACATTTGACGACGCGACATTGAGCGAGACCCCCTCCACGCTTGAGCGGCAGTTTCGAATGCAGATCCGTGGTGATCGCATGCGATTTGCTGTCCGCGCAGGCAACTGCCTTTCGCACGTGGATCAGACAGTCCGTGCATCGAATCCCGCGCTCATGGGGCTCACCGATGCGTTCAGCGTCTTGCTGCCAATCATCCAAAGCGCAAATCCCGACGAGATCGCAATGGAGCGCGAAATACGGCACATTTCGCAACAGTACCGACGCGCCACGGGAACACGTTAGCCCTCGCGATCTGCGTAGATTCTCCCCCGAGCGGTCTCGCTAGAGAAGCTTCGAAGCTGTCGCAACGACGTTGTCTACGGTGAATCCAAAGTGCTTAAACAACACTGGCCCAGGCGCTGACTCACCGAAGGTGGTCATCCCAACCACGAGGCCATCAAGGCCAACGTATTTGCTCCAGTAGTCTGCGTGTGCGGACTCGACCGCCACACGGGCTCGCACACTCTTTGGAAGAACCGACTCACGATACTCGGGTGTCTGCTGGTCAAACACCGAGGTGCTTGGCATCGAGACGACCCGCACGCGTTTGCCTTGAGTGGTCAGCTTTTCTGCCGCTTGCACGGTGATCGAGACCTCTGAACCGGTGGCGATCAGGATGATCTCAGGGGTGCCATCACAGTCACGAAGAACATATCCGCCGCGAGAAATACACTGCACTTGATCGTCAGTGCGCGTAATGGCGTCCACGTTTTGCCGCGTAAGGACCAACGTGGTGGGACCGTTCACGTGGGTGACCGCGTTCTTCCACGCAACGGCCGTCTCTGTCGCGTCACACGGACGCCACGTGGTCATGTTTGGAATCAGCCGCAAGCTCGCCACCTGCTCGACCGCTTGGTGTGTGGGCCCATCTTCGCCCTGCCCAATGCTGTCGTGCGTGTACACAAACACGTTGCGAATTTTCATGAGCGCAGACATCCGCACCGCATTGCGGGCATAGTCGTTAAACGTGAGAAATGTGCCGCCATACGCGATGAACCCGCCATGCAAGCTCAGGCCATTCATGATCCCGCTCATGCCAAACTCGCGCACGCCATAGTACACATAGTTGCCACTTGCGTTGTCTGCGGTGATGCCCTTTGAGCCCGACCACAACGTGAGGTTTGACCCCGCTAAGTCCGCCGAGCCGCCAAGCAGCTCGGGCAGCAGCGGCCCAAACGCACCGATCGCGTTTTGCGAGGCTTTGCGCGTCGCAATGGTCGCCGGAGTCGCCTGAGATTTCGCGATAAACGCGTCAGCTTTTGCCGCAAAATCCCCGGGAAGCTCACCACTCACCACCCGACGATGAAACTCTGCCGCGAGCTCGGGGTGCGCTGCGGTGTAAGCAGCGAAGCGCTCATTCCATGCACTCTCGGCAGCAGCTCCCTTGGCCTTCGCGGTCCATCCCGCGTAGATCTCGTCGGGGATCACAAATGGCGCATAGTCCCATTTGAGAAACACGCGCGCCGCGGCGATCTCTTCGTTGCCAAGCGGTGAGCCATGACACTCGTGCGAGCCGCTCTTGTTGGGCGAGCCAAAGCCGATGGTGGTCTTGGTGCAAATGAGCGTGGGCTTTGCATACTGCGCCCGTGCTTCGGTGATGGCGGCCTTCACGGCGTCGGCGCTGTGGCCATCGACGCCGCGAATGACATGCCAGCCGTAAGACTCAAAGCGCGCCGCAGTGTCGTCGGTGAACCAACCCCGCACGTGCCCATCGATCGAGATCCCGTTGTCGTCCCAAAACGCGATGAGCTTGCCTAAGCCCCACGTACCGGCGAGAGAAGAGACCTCGTGTGAGATCCCTTCCATCATGCAACCGTCGCCCAAAAAGCAGTACGTGTAGTGATCTACAATCTCGTGACCTGGACGGTTAAACTGCGCGGCAAGGATTTTCTCCGCCAGCGCCATTCCGACAGCGTTGCTCAGTCCCTGACCCAGCGGTCCCGTGGTGGTCTCGACGCCCACGGTGTAGCCGTACTCAGGGTGTCCGGGAGTCTTTGAGTGCAACTGCCGAAACTGTTGCAGCTCGGACATCGGCAAGTCGTATCCCGTGAGGTGCAAGAGTGAGTACAAAAGCATCGAGCCGTGACCGTTAGAGAGCACGAAGCGATCGCGGTTAGGCCACTTAGAATTGGCGGGATTATGCTGGAGAAAATCGTTCCACAGGACCTCGGCGATGTCCGCCATACCCATGGGGGCGCCTGGGTGACCGCTGTTCGCTTTTTGAATGGCGTCCATACTGAGGGCACGAATCGCGTTGGCGAGTTCTCGACGAGAGGGCATGAGAGACTTTCTAGTGAGTGTGTAGAGGTGAGTAGAAGTTTGGCAGTGCGCAGCGAAAAACCGCACAGCTCCAACGCCGTGATTATTACCGGGTACCACGAGTGCGCAAAAGGACAAACGCGTGAAACCACACCGCTCACTGGGCGAGCGTGAAGCTTGATCGCTGGTTGGTTCGAGCATCTCAAGTGGGCGCGTGACAACCCCGGTACCGCGAGCAAGCTAAACCCCCAACGGCGTGTGAATTGACTACAATCATCTCGCCGCTTCACAAACGCAGCGCTCACGCGAAGACCGTCCCAAGTGCTCCTTACGGCATTCTAAACGTCGTCGGCGCCATCCAGTACACCGCGTGGCCGTGATCATCACCGATGAACAAACGTCCGTCGTTTGAGAACACCACATCGCTCGGGCGGCTCAATGAGATCTGCCCTGGAGCGTTTCCGTTGGTCGCTTCGAGAAAGCGAATCGGTGGCCCAGCGGTGGGGCGCCCCGTTGCCGGGTCCGTTCGCAAAAACACCACGCCTGCGCCGGTGTATGAGCTGCCTTGGTAGAACGTCCCGTGAAGCGCCACAAAGACCGAGTTGCGGTATGGCTCTGGCCACGCGCCGCGCTCCCAATCAAAACCAAACGGAGTGTCACCCAGACGAATCGCTGTCTGCTCTTGATCCACGCAACCACACGCGCCGTTGTTGAGCATAGGATCTGGATCGTTGCGATCGCAGCAGGGATAGCCGTGCCACCGCTCGCGATCGATAATCACGAGCTTCTCGATGGCTCCTGTGCGGTTGTCCTCACCGAGCTCTGCGGCGATACAGAGATCTTTGCAGAAGTGACATCGCGCGTACATTGGGTTGCGATAGCCCGCAGCGACACGCGTAAGGGCATGCGCGCCCACTTCATAAATGGCACCCGCACCCGGAATAATCCCACCCATCGGCGTAAACATACACGTTGAGTACTCACCATTGGTCAGCATCACGCGATTGTTCACGCTCACGGCCAACCCGTGAGTCCATCGACCACGGCTAATCGCTGCTGTTGAGGCATCGCCACCGCCGACAACAACTTCACGTGTCGCCATCATTTCAGCCCGCAATCCAGGGCGATATGCCGTGCGGCTCACCGAGTCGTTGGTGGTGTAGTACAGCCAGTTTCGGTCCGCAGAAAAAGCAATCGCGTGCACTGATGCAACACCCGTTAAGAAGCGAAAAACTTCAGCGGTCCCGTCTCGGTTGTCATCGGCAAGCACAAGAATTTCGCCCAGACCTCCAGCGTCTCCGGCGCCTGTGCCCAACCCAGGGGATGAGACAAATAAGTCCCCATTGGGCGCCACAGCCATACTGCGTGGCATGATCGTGTTGCCATTGCTTGCAAACCGACGCACACAAAATCCTGCAGGCTCAACCAAGCCCGGAATCGGCGCGCCCAGCGAACACCACGTCGCCCCCATTCCTTGCCCCGGTGGGGTCACGCCCTCGCAGCGGTCTGCTCCGGGCCCCACTCCACCGCCCACTGGCTGCCTTCGCATGATGCACATCTGGCTCAATGTTGGAACATCGGTGATAGGCTGCACATCGGGGATCACCACGCCTGTATCCGCCACCACATCCATCGGACCATCGCGATCGACGACGTCATTTTGCGTGGGATTTGGCCGGTCATCTGGCGACACTATGTCCGTTGCGTCGTTGCGATTGCTGCCCGTGTCTGCGTCTTCATAGACGGTTGGAAGCGTGCACGCGGCCAAGATAGTCGAACAAATAAGTCCAAGATACTTCATCGGTTGGTGAGACAATGATGACCGAGAACTCTGCAATCGTCCAGCACGTCTAGGGATGTGGGGGCGAGTTCTAGTGGGAGCAAAATACTACTCGCCAAACACCTCGGCCGCATTTTTTGCACTCAACGCACAAAGCATCCACGCTTGAAGTTGTGTTGCGTCGCGACATCCCACGATCCGAGCGGTGGCACTCTCCGAAAGTGCGAATCCTCGACTCGTGAGAACCGCCTCAAGCGCGGTCCGCAAGCCTTCGAGTTTGCCTTCGAGTTTGCCTTCGAGTTTGCCTTCGAGCTTGCCTTCGAGCTTGCCGCGAGCTTCTCCCCTGGCTTCGATCTCCGCAAAAAATTCGTCGGCGACGTTGTGTGGCTCGTAATCGTGATCGGATTTCATGGCTTCAGTGACCTTTCGAGCTATCGGTTCTTTTAAGAGCCCAAGCATCGCGCGAATTTCAGTCACGCGCAATTCGGGTTTCACTGTCTTCAGGACTGTTTGCACGGCTTGGTTGGCGACGGCCACAGCACGCTCGTCGGTGCTGTCATGATGGGTACAAACGGCGATGAAGGCCGCATTTGCATCATTAAGGGCGAGCAAGGCGTCAATGACGTTGTCGTCGATCAGCAGCACGGCGGGGGCAAAAGTGGTTGTGGTTCCCAATAGACCACGTGCGACGGTTGGTTTGCGGGCCCAGCGGGCGACCAC
>JANNCG010000703.1:0-2109 GCA_031386385.1 Myxococcales bacterium | reverse complement strand
ATTTTGCGAAGTCTAGCAGAGGCAACCAGAGCGTTTCGGGCCAAGATCATGGGCGGGCTGGCGAGCCACACGTGCGTGTGGTGTGCGGCACAGCGAACGCACCCCTGGCCGCCACCATGGCGCGACATGGCGGCCGCCAGGGTACCCGCCGACATACGGACCGTGCATTGATTCGCCCACTCACATTCAATCGCTATATTTGCAGACGATTGTCGCGCCCAAGCAGGTGACTTAGCGTTGGCATCGGGGTTGCTCTAGTCGTCCTGAGACGAGGTCCACACCCCATGCCCGGCAACGCACATGAACGATTGGTACTGTTTTTCGAGGAGTTTCCGCGCTTGCTCGAGAAGCTCATGTCATTGATTGATCCGACGCGCGAGTGGCGTGTCCCCCCGCTCGCCGACAGCACTGTGAGGACTGGTGCCGCCGTCGAGCTGCACCCCGATCTCTTCTTTGCCGACGGCCTTGAAGGCCCATGGACCGGAGCCGAGCTGCAGCGATCCATCGACAAAGCCAAAGAGTCGACCTGGCCTCTCATGATCTCGTTGAAAAATCATCAACGTACGTGTGCAGGTGATCTCATCGTCATCACGCACAAGCCAGCCGTCGCCGAGTGGGCACGCAACCTCACCGTCGCCGCAGGCCCACTCGGAACCCGCGTCCAATGCGCCGTCGTTGTTGTCCATCTCGACGACCTGTGCGAGCGCCTCTTGCGGTCCAACGAGCCCATCGCAGGAGTGATTGCCGCGTGGTCCGTGCACGAGGGCAAAGACGCGCACGCAGTCTCGGTCGCCACACGCGCCATCCGTTGTATCGGTCAAGCCACCATCGCTGAGACAGACACGCTCGCGACGAACACCTACGATCCGTCCATCTCCGAGCAGCAAGCCCACGACCATGAGTTGCACTGGAGGATGGTTAGCGCGATACTTAGCTTCTTAACTCCAACCGTCGCAAAGAGGGTCATTGCCATCATGAGAACTGAGAGAGACGAGAACGATCCGAACCAACCGCGAACCAATAGCTGGTTTGACAACTATGTGGCAGAGCTAGAGTCCAAAGGAAAAGCTGAGGGAAAAGCTGAGGGAAAAGCCGAGGGAAAAGCTGAGGGAAAAGCTGAGGGAAAAGCTGAGGGAAAGCTAGAGGCGCTACGCGATGGCATTCGCGCGGTGATCGAGGCACGCGGGTTGTTGCTCGCCAAACGCTTCCACACTCGCATCGACGCTTGCACCGATGCCTCAACCCTTCAAACCTGGCACGCGAAAGCCGTCACAGCACCCACAGTGGCAGCGATCTTTCGCAAGTGAGTGCGAGAGAGATCAATACCCCACAAGCGAGAGATTGAATCCTGTTGGCGAGAGATCGATTTCTCGCGATCAGTTGGCCACCCGGCCGAGAGCTGCCTTGAAGTGCTCCGTTGAGAGCTTGACCCTAACGGCTCACGCTCTTGCAACGACGTGCCATTGTCGATAGCGTTGGTGCAACGCAATGGCTCTCAATCAACCGCAACCACGCTGGCTACGATTTGTGCAAACACTCGTCCTCCTTTCGAACACTCGTCTCGCGGGTTGTCCATTCGGTGGTGAGGACTGCCGTTGCGACGGATCGCGTCGTTACGTCAGTACGGGGTACCCACAAAGCTGCGAGCGTGCGGACCTTGATGCTGGCTGCCACAATTTTCAAGAACCTGGAGGTCCATTGCCCCCTCCCGAGCTGCTCGCGTAGTCGAGCCGACCGAACTGCAATCACCGCACGCTCACTCCCCGAGCGTCCACCCTTCAAGCGCGCGCTCGACTTGCGACAAGCGATCTTGTCCCCAAAATATCTCTTCACCGACGCGAAATCCGGGGGCTCCAAAAAAACCTGCGCTCATCGTGGTTTCCGTCGCCGTAAGCAACGCTTGCTTCACTGCTGGATCATCCGCACGCGCCAAATACTCAGCTCCTTTGCTCGCCGCTTGCAAACACTCGGTGAGCACACTCTCATCCTCAAGATCGCGGTCCTGCGCCCACACCGCGCGAAAGCACGCATTTGCAAACGCGCCCAAGCGCTCATTTGCTCCATCATCACTCTCTTGCGAGAGCGCTACGGCCAACCGCTGTGCGCGCA
>JANNCG010000698.1:0-3215 GCA_031386385.1 Myxococcales bacterium | reverse complement strand
GGCGTACATCATTGCCAACCCGCTCATTGGAGCTGCGCGTGGGCATTTTTCGTACGACGTGATTCTTATCGCTTTGGCGTTATGCTTGTTGCCTGGTGCGATGGTGTGGCTCTGGACTACTGCACCTCCGCGCCGCAGTTGAACCGTTCAGCGCGCAACGATCGGCGCGGTCTGATAGATCGGTGTTCGCGTCCCGAGCTGGTTGCCGAGGTTTGAACCCCAGCAGTGGATCTCGTTGTTTACCAGGCGCGCGCAGGTGTGTTGGCTCCCGGCACTCAACTCAACGGCAAGCATTGGCAGCATCACTTGACGCGCGCTGAAGTAAGCCGGTGGAACAAGCGTCCCCGTGCCGATCTGACCGAAGGTGTTGTCGCCCCAGCAGTACACCGCGCCGGGAATTGGCTGATTCATCATGTCGCGACCGCCCGTCAGCACACAAGCGTGATAAAGCCCCGCGACGATCGCGTTGGCGCCCGTGATGCCTGGCACGGCCATCGCGAACAAAGATCTCGGAGTTGCCATTGGCTGAGCGAGCTGTCCGGCGGTGTTGTCTCCCCAGCAGTAAGCATTCAACGAGTTGTTGATTCCACAGGTAAAACCCAGTCCGGAGGCGAGTTTTTCGAAGCTAAGATCGACGTTGCCCGCGGTTCGCACGTTGGGGATTCCTACGGCAAACGCGTCTGTTGCCGAGCGCGGAGAGCCGACTCCCATCTCACCGCTGCCAAACTGCCCCGCGTCGTTGTTGCCCCAGCATCGGGTGAGGCCGCCAGCCCTCGCCGCGCAGATATGCCCAACGCCCGGGGCCACGAGTGTGATACCGGTCGCGACCTGTTGCATCGGCGCGCGAACCACGGTCCCAACGCGGAGTGGGTCGATTTCGCCAAGCGTATTTCGCCCCCAACACGACAGCGCTCGGTTGCCGCCGTTGTGAATCGCACACACCGTTCCGGACCGCTCTCTCACGTCGAGCGCGTTGATGCCCGGGACGAGGGAGAGAGTGAAATTTTCGTTGTCGACCGAGTTGATCCCGAGTTGGCCATACTCGTTGTTGCCCCAACACCGCAGGGTCCCGCCGTTGCGCGAACACGTGCTGAGATACCCCGCTTGAATCTGCATGCTCGTTGGAAGCGAGATCACGGCAGTGGGTGCTGTCTCAGGCGTTCGGCGGCGCGATCCGGTCTGGCCCGAACTGTTAGATCCCCAGCAATAAACCATGCCTCCCGCGGTGCGGTAGCACGAGTCGAGCTCTCCTGCGCTGATCTCAGCAGGGACCTCTGTCACGCCTTGTACCATGTTGGGCGTTGGCAAATAGAGCGCACGCGCGCTGCCAAGCTGGCCATTTTCATCCAAGCCCCAACACTCCACGCCGTTGTTGCGTCGAATGACGCAGGTGTGCGCTCTGCCGCCCCCAATCGCGATCACGTCGTTGTAGACACCGACTCGGGTCGGAGCTGCGCGGTTTGCGATGGTGCGATCGCCGAGCTCGCCGTGCTCGTTGTTTCCTGCGCACCACACTGAGCCGTCGTCGCGGAGGGCACAGATAAATGACAGACCAAGGTGAGCGTCGACGATGTTGCCTGGCAGCATCCAGTCCCGAGGCGTGTGCACAGGAGCAGGGGCCCCCGCCCCGATCTGACCATAGGTGTTATCTCCCCAACAGAACATCGCGCCGCTGTTGCGAATCGCGCAACCGTTGAGGCCTCCAGCGCGAACCAACTTTGCGTCCGTAATTCCCACGAGACCGGGGACTGCGCGCTGAGAAAGGGCAGCGGCGTTTGGATCACCGAGCTGAGCTGCAAGATTGTGCCCCCAGGACAGAACCTGACCGTCGCCACGTACAGCGTATGAATTATAGTCTCCTGCCGCTACGCTCAGCACGACCGCGAGGCCACCTGCACCCGCCGGGATCGCCGCCGCCACCGCGCGGTTGCTGCTGTTTCGGGTCCCATCGCCAAGCGCGCCAAACGCGTTAAGCCCCCAGCACAGCACCGCGTTGTTTCGTCGGCGGACACAGCTATGAAAAGCCCCGTTGCTGACCTCGATCACATCACTGAGCACCGCGTCTGGCAGCATAGTTCGCACCGGAACTGGGCTGATTCGTCGCTCGGTGTTGGTCCCATCCCCAAGCTCTCCGCTGGTCCCGTAGCCCCAGCAGCTCACCATGTTCAACGCTCCGTGCCGGGCACATACCGTCGCGTAGCCCTCACTTAACGCCACGGTGTCCGGCGGAAAATTGAGCGCAATATTGCTCACGGACGACGAACGGAGAATGTCTTGGCTCGACTCGTTGTTGTCGTTGCCTCCCCAGCACCGCACGGCGCCGCCATAACTCAACGTGCACGTGTTGCGCTGGCCACCGACGAGCTGGCGAAGCTCTGTTGCGCAGTGACCTTCGACGCAGTTTGCTGCCCCACAGCTCCGCCCACAGGCTCCGCAGTGAAGCGGGTTGTTGGCGAGGTTTCCGTCGCAAGTTGGCGCATCCGATAGCCGAATGTCGGTGAGCGTTGGCACATCGAAGCTATCTGTGGGAGTCGATGGGACATCGAGAGAGTCGATCTCACTGCTTGGCACATCGATCACATCGAGTCCCCCCTCGAAGCGCTCCGACGGGTTTTTCGCAGCCGTGCATGACGCCAACAGCAGTCCCGCTGTCAGTGTCCCAACAGCGCACAAGCGAGCTCCTGTGGGTCGTGATGGAGAAAAAATGCAGCCAGAGTTCATGCCAGGTGCAGTCTATCACGTAGCGATTTTAGTTGCGAAAATGCAACACCCGCTTGATGGATTCGTCCCCGATGCGGTTGAGCTAAGCCGTCGTGCTACCTAACCATCGCGACGATGGGTGTTGTGCGAAAGATTGGGACGGAGGCTCCGCACTGGTTGTCGATGTTGGAGCCCCAACAGTGCATGGTGTTGTCACTTAGCCGCGCGCAAGTGTGATAGCTCCCGGCGGCGATCCCGGTGGCCGTGGTACCCATTGGCAGCGCGATTTGGCGAACCATAAAATCGCTGCGATCCATCAGCGGACCGCCTGCTTGGCCGAAGGTGTTGTCGCCCCAGCAGTACACATTGCCGTTGCCAAGTCGCGCACAAGCATGGGCATAGCCTGCTTCAACTTGTTGCACGTTTGGCAACACCGGCAACGGCACAACGACGGGTCGTGTGTTGATGGGTGTTCCAGTGTCTGATCCAAGCTGACCTGCGCTGTTGAGACCCCA
>JANNCG010000678.1:0-3117 GCA_031386385.1 Myxococcales bacterium | reverse complement strand
CCGGTGCCGGATCTGTAAGGTCGTCAGCGGGCACGTACACAGCCTGCACCGAGGTGATGGACCCACGGTTGGTCGAGGTGATGCGCTCTTGAAGAGCACCCATCTCGGTGCTGAGCGTTGGCTGATAACCCACGGCGCTCGGGATACGTCCCAACAACGCGGACACTTCAGAGCCCGCTTGCGTGAAGCGAAAGATGTTGTCCACGAACAACAACACGTCTTGTCCGTCGACGTCGCGAAAGTGCTCAGCCACTGTGAGCGCCGAGAGAGCAACGCGGGCGCGGGCTCCTGGGGGCTCGTTCATCTGGCCGTAAATGAGCGCGGCTTTATCGATAACAGCCGTCTTGCCGTCGCCCAGCTTGGACTCGGTCATCTCAAGGTAAAGGTCGTTGCCTTCACGGGTGCGCTCACCGACGCCTGCGAAGACCGACACTCCGCCGTGAACCTTCGCGACGTTGTTGATCAGCTCCATGATGAGCACGGTCTTACCGACGCCTGCACCACCGAAGAGACCAATCTTGCCGCCCTTACGATACGGAGCGAGAAGATCGATGACTTTGATGCCGGTGGCAAAAATCTCGGTCTTGGTGCTCTGATCGACAAACTTCGGAGCGGGGCGGTGGATGGGGGCGTACATGCTCGCCTCCACTCGGCCGCGGCCGTCGACCGGCTCGTCGATGACGTAGAGAATGCGACCGAGGGTCACGTTGCCAACGGGCATTTGGATGGGCGAACCTGTCGCAATCACGTCTTGACCACGAATGAGACCATCGGTGGAGTCCATCGCGATCGCGCGAACGGTCCGCTCGCCGAGGTGTTGTGCCACTTCGGCCACAAGGTTCCACTCGATGTCGTTGATGGACTTAGAGGTGATTTTCAGCGCAGAATTAATCGCTGGAAGGGATCCAGCCGCGAACTCAACATCGAGAACGGGGCCGATGACTTGGGTGATCTTTCCGCGAGTCAGCTCGGTCATGGTGGGAATTTCCTCGTAAAGTAGCTGTCTAAAGCTCAATAAAAGCGGAACGCTCCGCTGTTAGGCGCGCTGGTTAACACGATGTGAGACTCACCGTCAAAGCGGTACTCAATTAACGAACACAATCCGCAAAATTTGCCGAAAATCGCGGATCTTTGAGCGCCCAGCGCCATTCGAGAGGGTTTTATAGAGTCCAAGGGGGCTGAAAGAAAAGACCCAACGGGGTTGTTGCGACTATTGCCGGGGTTGGGGTATTTAAGATCGCAATATTTTTTCAGGTAATTAATTGTATCCCGCGAGGAGTGGAGTCGTTCATGAAGAGTTCAGTCGCTAAGAGTTTGGCCATGTCAGTTGTGTCGATGGGCCTGTTGCACTGTGGCGGTGAGCCTGCGGTCACCCCCGACGGCGGAATCCCCGATGGCGGCGTTGTGATGATGGGCAACGACGTACCGTCCGTGGCTGACACAGGAGTGATCCCCGACAGCGGCACCCCATTGATCGGGGCAAAAACGGGACTAATCACCATCGTTGGGACGTCCACTCAGGTTGGGATGATGATGGTTAGTACGTCAACTGCCAGCGCGACGTTTCCGGATTCAACGGGGATTGTCGGAGGTTGCACCACGCAGACGATGGGTCCCTGTGAGGTGGTTACCTGCGTCGGCGGAGCGATGTCAAGGCTCGCCCGCGCGGGCAATATCACCATCAGCGGCGCAACCGGTGGCCCGGTGATGCTTTTGCCCAATGGGATGAATAACTCGTACAACTTCGCAGAGGCCGCCGAGCGCTTCCCTGTTGGCGCTACGCTTACGGTCAACGCAACCGGCAATCCGGTAGACGTTCCCGCCTTCACCGCAATGGTCACCATGCCCGGCGCTCTTGGTCTCACCGCTCCAGTCATTCCGCTTGGGGGAATGTTCATGCTCCCGCGCGCCATGCCCCTTGTGCTCACCTGGGCTGGCGGCGTCAGCGGCTCCGCCCAGTTCTTCTTGAGCGCCCCAGGAACCGCACCCAAGATAACGTGCCGATTTCCAGCCATGGCCGCCACCGGAACGATCCCCGCAAGCGTCCTCATGATGATGCCAGCAGGCAACGGCACCTACGCATTCACATCATCCAATCGCACGGACGTCGTGGCAGGCGATTACAGCGTATCGATTTACGCAGACCGACTCACCGGTACCGCCGCTGGCCGCGTTGTCTTTCAATAATCCAGACATTATTGAGTTGCTAGCGCTTTTTGATCATCGAATCCTCAAGCAAGGCCTCGCGCTCGGGTTGGTCCTAGTCCGCGATCGCACGCTGGCGGACGCAACTATCAACGAGGCATTTGCGTGCACCGTCGCCGCACTTGATCAACACGGGCTTCACGCGCGTGCGGTGTTTTCGCAGGCCATTGTAGATCTTCTCGCAGACCAACCCGCGATGCGAGCCATGCACTGGGTGGTGGGCGATGCGCTGCTCCGGGCACGCGATGTGCTCGGCGAGGTCCTTGATGAAGACGCGCAACACTTCGCGCAAGAGGGCACTCCCGTCCTGTCGGTGGCCGAATACTTGAGCTCAATCTGTGAGCTTGGTGCGCGATTTGAGCGCTCACTCACAGTTTGGTACAACACGCTCGCGGTCCCGAAGAGCGCAAAAAACTCGCTGTTGATCGACGTCGCGCTACAGAGCCCTGCTGCAACCCCGCGCATGATCACGGTGCGATATTTAGCGCTGCGCTTTTTGGCACAGCGTGCAGTGGATGTTCGAGGAGTGATCGCGAGTGAGTCGGGGCTGTCCTATGGGCAACGTGTTGAGATTTTGTCCACCTACGCCCGACAACAACAGCTCAAGCAACCCGCACAGTCATTGAGCACAATGCAGCTAGAGCATGTACTTGCCAACGTGTGCGCCAACTGGACTGCGTATGCGACACACCCGCGAGTGCTGTTTTGGCACCTTCGGCAGCAACGTGATGCAACGCAGTTATCAGCTATTTTTCAGCAAATGCGACGATGGCCACTGAGCCCTGAGCTTCGAGAGCAGCTGCGCATTGAGCTAGCCCTCACTCCGCAGCGTATCGACGCTTTCTCCGTGAGTACGGGACGCTGGCGCTGCGGGCGCTGCGACAGCACTCGAGTGCATGCAATTGAGCGACG
>JANNCG010000667.1:0-4710 GCA_031386385.1 Myxococcales bacterium | reverse complement strand
GCCAAGCAGCCGCTGGAGATCGTGGAACTCGATCTCGAGGGACCGAAGGTGGGCGAGGTTCTGGTCGAGATCATGGCGACGGGCATCTGCCACACCGACGCCTACACGCTCGACGGGCTGGACTCGGAAGGCCTGTTCCCCAGCGTGCTCGGCCATGAGGGCGCGGGGATCGTCCGCGAGATCGGCGCGGGGGTGACTTCGGTGAAACCCGGCGATCACGTGATCCCGCTGTACACCCCCGAATGCCGCCAGTGTAAGTCGTGCCTGTCCGGCAAGACCAACTTGTGTACCGCGATCCGCGCAACGCAGGGCAAAGGCGTGATGCCCGATGGAGAGAGCCGCTTCTCAATCGGCGGCAAAAAGATTCACCACTACATGGGCTGCTCAACGTTTGCGAACCACTCGGTGCTGCCTGAGATCGCGCTTGCGAAGGTGCGCAAGGACGCGCCATTTGAGAAAATTTGCTACATCGGTTGCGGCGTCACGACGGGGATTGGTGCGGTGATTTTCACGGCAAAAGTCGAAGCGGGCTCGACTGTGGTGGTCTTCGGGCTCGGAGGCATCGGTCTCAATGTGGTGCAGGGCGCACGAATGGTCGGCGCGGATAAAATCGTCGGGGTAGATCTCAACCCAGACCGCGAGGCCATCGCACGAAAGTTTGGACTCACGCACTTTGTAAACCCCAAAGACGTCAAGGGAGACCTGGTCGCGCACCTGGTTGAGCTCACCAACGGCGGGGCGGACTATAGCTTTGAATGTGTAGGCAACGTTGAGCTCATGCGCCAAGCACTTGAGTGCTGTCATCGCGGCTGGGGCGTCTCGGTTGTCATCGGCGTGGCGGGGGCCGGGCAAGAGATCAAAACGCGACCCTTTCAACTCGTCACTGGCCGGGTGTGGAAGGGCTCTGCCTTTGGCGGTGCGAGAGGTCGCACGGATGTCCCCAAAATCGTCGACTGGTACATGGACCGAAAGATCGACATCGACAGCTTGATCACCCACGTGATGCCGCTTGAGAAGATCAACGATGCGTTTGACTTGATGCACCGTGGCGAGTCGATCCGCTCAGTGGTGACGTTTTAGCGATAGCGATAGCGATACGCAAGAATAACTCAGAGGTTATTCTTCGATTTGCCACGCTTCGACCAGCTGTGCGAGCAGGTCTTCTTCGTCTTCGGACAGCTCGTCGCTTCCAGCAATCTCTTGTGCCTTGGCGATGAGATTGGCGAGAAATCCCTGCGAAAGGTGCTCGCCAAAGATATCGATGGTCTCGTTGAGCAGATTGTCATCGTCCGCGTGTTTCTTGGCGAACCGAAGAACCTTCGCGGGATCGAGCTCTGAGCCGATGCGCTCAAACGTGTCATCAAGCTGTGCACCAAGGGCGGTGAGCTCGTCATCGCTGACCTCGCCATCGGCCCCCGCTGCGATCAGAAAGAGCTGCGCCAGGCGGCTCTCAAACGGGATCGCTCCGCACGCCTCATGAAACGCATGAAACGCCTCTTCGGTCATCTCAGAGAACTCGCTGTCCGCCTCTGGAAGCATGGACTCTTCATCCGAGGTCCAGCCCTCTTCTTCTTCGACCTCCTCCACCTGCTTGATGATCCAAGAGTCGCCGTTGTTAAACTTCGGGTTGCACAAATAGTCATACGGAATGTAGCAATACCCCGCGTCGCCCCACTCATCTCCCCAGGAGTTTCGCACGACAAACACGCGATCTGCGTCGCTGTAGCCCACCGCTAACATGGCGTGTCCGCTGTGGGACTCTCGCGAGGACTCCTTGCTCGACGGCATAGGGACCAACCCTGGCTGCCGCTGACGATCAAACGAATTGAACAACGAGATCCCGAAGATAATAGGGTAGCCGTCGGCAAGCGCGGCCTTCCACGCCTGGAGGGTCGTCGGAACCACGGCGCAATCCTCGATCAAAAACTTCTTGGCCTCTTCGTACGCGTCTTCAGATGGCGCCTCGTTAACAGACTCGGACTCAAACGGCCAGGTCTCTTCAGAGCACGCTCCGTGCTCCTTCAGGCTCTCGATAAGCGAGCCAATCACTGAGCCTTCGTCTTCATTCTCGCAGCCATCCACCGCGCGGCCATTATAATAAATAAACATTCGAGAGACGTCGTAGGCGTCATCGCCCAAGTGGCGCTTTACGAGATATTCGTACGCGCCCGCGACGGCGTTAGCAGCGCAAGAGTTGGTCTCGCCCTGGTTTTCGACCTCGGTCATGAAGGGCCGAAGATCGACGCGGGGCGGAAGGCTATTGGCCGCCGCGGCGAACACGCGGGTACCAGGCTTCGGAGAAGCAAAACGATATCCTGAGACTTTTCTTGCCGTGCCGTCAGCGCGCGAGATGATGAGAGCCATGAGTACAGAGACCTTTCTGGTAGTGTGTTGCCCGGCTGTGTGAGCTCATCGAGTCCGCGTGAATTTGCCTGCAAATTCTCCGATTCCATCGCCCAAAAACAGTCACCCAATGGGGTTTTAACCGGTGGCATCACGGTAGTTGCACAAACCCTACACCGATTCCTCCAACCAACGCACGCGCAAGTTTGCCGTTTGTGCGCGGCGTGGTTTAGACTCGCGCACAACGTGACTGCGGATCTGTTGGTTAGCGTCGACTGCAAGACATCGGAGCCTTTTCCTGGTGTTTACGCGCTCCTCTCACTGGACGCGGTGGCCTTGTCCTATTGCGAGGGCAACTGGACGCTCGGCGAGCCATTTTATCAAGAGTGGGCGCCGTCGGCCAATGCCGCTGACGACCCTACCAAGACGCACATTCACGGCCTGAGGTTCGAGAAGCTTGCAGCGACCAGGATGCCCTAAACTGCACACTCGCAAAGAAGAATCGTTATTCAATCAGAAAGCTCACACTATGCGTTATCTTCGAAATCGTTATATTGCTCCTGCGTTGTTGTGTCTCGCTGCGGCTTGTGGTCCACCTGCAAATGCGCTGACCACCGAAGAGGCCGCGACGACGGACCACGGCAACGACTCGGCAACAGCCGTCACCAATTTGCTCACCTTCGCGGACGGCGCGCTCTTTAAGTTTGATCCCACGCTCAACCCCGCTTCGGATCCGCCCACCAACGCGGGCTTGATCAGAGACTACGCAGAGTCGCAGTTCGGAGCGTGTGCGACAGTGGTGGTCCGAGCGGCCGTGGTCACAGTCACGCTCAATGGCTCTGGCTGCACCCTGCCAAACGGCACCAGCGCCTCAGGCACTATGACCCTCTCGCTCAGCAAAATGGGTATTAACACCACCATCGCCATCGCGTTTGCCAACGCGACCATCGACGGTCGCCCAGTGTCCGGGACGCTCAACATGACCACCAGCAATGCCTCAGACTACACCGCGTCAGGAATGGTCACTTCGGGTGCAAATTCGCTCACCTTCTCTGACACACAAGTCACAGGGATCGCTGGCTCTTTCACCATCAACGGCGCTGTCGTAGCGGTAAAAGATGGCGCCACATCGAATGTCACACTTAGCAGCGTGGTGTACCGCGCGGGCGACTGCTACCCCTCTGGCGGGACCGCACGCATCATGCGAGGGATGGTCACCAGCACGATCACTTTCAACAACGCGACAGCGTCCACCGGGACAGTCAGTGTGAGTACGGGACGGATCACCGCCAGCAAGCAGCTTCCTGCGTACGGCGCGTGTCCAGGGACCCGCATGCTCTCTGACGCCGGTGGAATCCCGCGCCGAGACGCCGGTTTTCTCGATCGCGATCGCTAGATCACGTTGAACTCGTCGTCATTGACCGCGAGGGTCGATCGCCGCACACCCCCAGCTCGTGATGCCGCTTTCGCCCGGTACTGAGCTTCGTCGGTGAGCCGCAACAACTCCGCTGGCGTCTGCGCTGCGCTGCTGGTCACGCGGACACCACAGGCCGCGGACAACGGCTGCCCTACGACCACCACCTGGCCAAGCGCTTTGAGCGCTGTCGTGATGCAGTCCACAAACTCAAGCAGCGCGACTCCTCGCGCGATCACAAACACTTCGTCGCCCCCGTCGCCGCGATAGCCGGTGGCGCCCTGGGGTAGCGCCGCCGCAACGGTGGTTAAATACCCGCGAATCGCCTCGTCGCCTGCGTTGTGCCCGTGCGTGTCGTTGATCGATTTGAGCCCGTTCATATCCACGATCGCCAAGCAAACCACCTGCTCGGCGCTACAGCGGGTGATCGCCACTGCGAGGTCGCGGTCGAAGTAGCGGCGCGAGACAAAGGTTCCGGTGGGGTCGCGATCACGAGCGGTGCTCAAGTCCTGCTCAAGTTCTGCAAGACGCAGCCGTCCCTTGTGCCCGAGCACCAATAGCACCTCGCGGTCCGCGAGGATCCCTCGCTCAACCCGCTGCATCGCGAGCACGTAGCTGTCCTCGACCCGATGATCGATGACACCGTCCGGGGGCTCATCAAACGACTGATCCAAGGTCTCGCGACCGTTCACATAGCCCTCGTGGACCAAGTGCAAAAGCAACTGACGCTCAATCCGATCCGCTGCGCGATACCAGAGCATTTGCTTCTCAGCGCGCTCAAGCTTCGCCAACAGGCTTATCTCAGCTACACGTGCGTCGCGGCTTGGATCCAACATGGGCGGGAGAAAGATTGTATGTCTGATGCGGCCGAGTTCACACCCCGAGACCGCCAATTGAGTGTGAGATTTTACACTCCGCCATGTTGACCGGGATTCAGCGGGTCGTTGGCCGAG
>JANNCG010000743.1:0-8691 GCA_031386385.1 Myxococcales bacterium | reverse complement strand
GATTGGTGCAACCCGACTCAGTGATCGCAGTCGCCAACAGCGACGCGCGTGAAATGTTCTGTCGATCGGCCCAGCGTCGAATCGAGTCGCCGTAGCGCATCATGCACTGGGCGACGGCTGCGGTCGATCCCGTGGGCGTACTGCTGCGAAGACGGATAGTTTGGTTGTTAACAGACCACTCAATCCCGCCAAAAACACTATGAAAACTGCGGTTTGGATCGAGATAGCCGCGCGCTGTGAGAGCGTCTGCACCCGTGAGCGTTTCGTCCATGGGTGACCCCAGCGGAACCATCGTCTGCTCTGAAGCATCAAGCGCAGGGAGCGCGCCCACTTCAACGATCGTCAGTGGATGCGACGTGGTGATGGTCTGCCCCGCAGCGTCTTGAAACCGCGCGCTCAGCGTGTGCGCGCCGAGAGTCTCGACTCGGATGGTGCTTCGCCAAAGACCACCGCTGTGGCAATCGCTCGTGACATCTGCAGCATCACACGCGCTGACCTCAACACCGTCGAGAGCGAAGTGCACCACCCGAGCCCCGGGGTTTGCCGTGGACACCGTCAGCATGACCGCCGTGTTGACCTCTGCGATATTGCTCGAAGGTGATACCCATCCAAGCGCGTTGGGGTCTGTCTCAATCGCGGTTTCATCCCCGAGAGACACCTCTTCTGGAGCGCACCCAGTGCTCAACGCGATGGCTGAGAGCGCGATTGTCAGCGCGCCGATTGCGCGACCAAAGGGGGTGATGGAGATTTTTGCGGAGTGATGGTTCTTCACGATGATGCAGTGAAATTGCAGCAATCATGCCATGAAGCGGGAGTGCTCTACGCGAACTGAACGAGTTGAACTGCTAGCAAATTTGCTGCAAATTGCGTGTAAATTAGAACTATACACGCACTCAAATGAATCACTCATGGGAGAAACTTCAGCCGTACCCACACGTCGGTTTGCTGGGTGTCTAGTGAGAATGATCTGGCAGCGCTTTGAGCTCACCGATGGTGTCGTCGAGCTGTTGCCATTGTTTGTGAAGCCACTGCTCTCTCAGCGCTGGCTCTTGCGGAATCTCTTCACGCTTCACGCGCCACACACGCACGTGAATCGTGCGTCGCACGAGGGCGCCGCGAAAAAGCTCTCGGGCCGACGCAAACCCATCGAGACCCTGGTGAGCAAAAAACAAGACATCGGCATCGCTTGCTTGCAGTGACGCGAGCGCTCCACCGAGCCGTGGCGGCAACACATGCTTGAGGGACTCGGCGCGCTGGTAGGCCTGCGGGTCTTTGTCCTTTAGACGTTCAAGCAAGCGGGCTCGTTTGTGCGGACTAAAGCGCGTTCCTTCAGGAAAAAGCAGCAGCCCTTCTGTGGCCGACAGGTTCGATGCCAGAGATGAAACAGCTGCTATTTCAGCGGTAGAATCAGCTCCATCGCGTGCGGCAAAGTAGTTAGGGAGGCGAGATCCTGCGGTGTCAATGCAGGGGTCGTTGAGCAGCTCGCGCTTGAGCACAAACTTCAAACGCAGTTGGTGTGTCGCGGCCAGAAATGCCGTCGGCAACAACGTATCGATGATACTGCAGTGACGCACAAAGACCAGCAGTGGGCCGGGAGTGACTTGATCAAAACCCGTCAACGAAAACGTCAACGAGAAGAGTCGCTCGATGGCTTTCAGCAACATACAGACCCATCGCGTCTGAATGACGTACGTCCAACGGATCAATTGTGGTTGTCTCTTCTGGCCCACACCGGCGAACACCCAAGCGAGCCCTAAAAAGGTGACTCCAACACACTGCGCGGACAGATACAGCAGCAAAAACAGAAGCAATCGTGTGCTCATCCAAGGGGTCCCCCGACGGAGTGCGCGCACTAAATCAACAGCGAGGGCGCAGAGCAAGAGCAGCGGAAAGGTAGATGTCACCAGCACCGTCATGAGGACGAGCAGCGAATAAGTCCGGAGTCGACGAAGCCACTTGTTCACCGCGTAAGCCTGCTCGTCATGCAGGGAGAACCCGCGTATCGCCCGAAACATTAATGCGAAATGCGGAAACTGAAGCGCCTGACCATTTCTTAGAAAACTGTAGCGGCTCGATGGGCAAGCCTTCTTTTGATAGCACCGACACAACGGCGGGATCGCGCATCGAGTCACCCGTAAAAACGATCTCACCGGACTCAACAAGTGATTGTAATTTTGCTGCCAGATTCACGGTGCTTCCAAAATAATCAATATTGCTATTAAGATTTACCGCGAGGCAGGGGCCGGTGTGAATCGAGATCCGCATTCTGAGCGGTGAGTCTTTTTGCCTGCCGTCAAAAATGTGCTGTAGCTCAATGGCCGCTTGCACAGCGCCACCAGGATCTTGAAAGGCGCCCATCACCGCGTCTCCTATGGTTTTGACCACCGCGCCGCGATTGCGAGCGATCACCTCGTAGGTCTTCAGAAAGTGCTTTCGAACCTCATAAAAAGCAGCGCCATCGCCGACGGACTCGTAGTACCGCGTGGACCCCACGATGTCGGTGAACAGGATGGTCTGCTCGCCAATGTCCAACTGAACACCCGCCGCGATCGCCTCTTGCGAAAACAAATCGCGAAACGACTGCAGAGCAAACAGCGCGTTTGGGCGCAAGGCGGTAAGATCGTCTTCACGCTGCTCAAGGACAAATGTTGTGGGCGACTGGCTCTCATTGCGAAAGGTGATGGTCGGGTTTGGAGCCGTGTGGACCGTGCTCTCCATCAACTCTGTGCGGCACAAGAGCTTGTGATCTGGGCAGCTTCTTTCAACATCTAAGAGCGTGTACTGTTTTGATCCCCGCGTGCGCACCCGGTAGTGGCCTGCATTGAGCGTGATCGGAAGGACAAACTCCGACTGCGCAGCGACCGTCCGCTGCAGATAAATGTGAGGCTTGCGGGCAGGCTCTGCCGCACAATACAGCACCTTTTCGATCACTCGAATCGAAGGATGGAGCGAAAAGTTAACCTCAAGGCACTGCAGCTTGGTGGCGTCAAATTCGATCCCACAAGGCTCACAGTTGGCCGTCTGCGGCAGCTCTCCGAGGTGCGATAGTTGCTGTCGAGTCCCACGACAGTGCGGACAGACCGCGTCCCATGTGAGCGAAAACAATCCCCGTCGCGTGGCATACAAGAATGCCTCTAGCACGGCGCGCTCGGGTAGGTTCCACTGCTGTGCGAGGGCACGCACTCGAATGCGTGTGAGAGAGGTATCGTCGGAGGTGACGATGAAGCGTTCGATGAGATCGACAAGTGATTTTTCAATACCATCGAGCTTATTGAGATCTTTGCAGAGGGCGTACAACCGCTGCTGGGCATCCACCGTGAGCACCACTGGGGGGCTGGGGCGAGGGGGAGGCTCTTTGGCCTTCCACGCTTGGGCGAGCTGATCGCAGACGCGTTGAAAGTCTGCGCCGAGCGAGCGCAGACCGTACTTGAGCACCAGCTTGCCGAAGAGCGACTTGCCGACGCCGCCGAAGTACACGCCCACACGACAAGACTCAGGACCGTCTTGGTACACGTTGAATCTCGCGCGCAAAACTCGCAGCGGTCCCTGCGAATAAATCCTCATATTTTGCAGCCCCGATTCGTTCTCCCACTCCCACGGGACCTCTTCCCACTCCATGAACGTCCCACCCCTTTGTTGTGAGCCGTACACTTTGCCATCGCGCTCAACAAACTTCATCGCGGCGAGCTTTAAGCGCTGATTAAACGCAGACGTGTCGCTCAGGTGCGGCCACAGTGCTGACTTGGGCATCGCCACCGAGAGCAGCCAATAGTGATCCACCGGAGCCCCATCCGTCGTCCACTCGTGTGGCCAGGGAAACTCCTTGAGGACCTCTGCGATCGTTTTGGGAACCGGTTTAGTTGGCGGACTGAGAGAGCTCGCGTCCGCTGTGTCTGTCGCGCTCACCAGCCAAGGATCGCACAGTTAGCGAGTGGTGTGTGCAACAGAGGTGCGATCGTTTGGCAGTGAGCTAAAGGCGAGACTCAAGGTCAGATCCCCAGCCATTCACGTCGCATCAACGAATCAACGCATCAACGCATCGACCATGCGTCGCGTTGACTATGATTTTATCGCGTAAAACGCTCGATTTCTAGCGAAACTTGCGCGTTGAGCGACCCCGAGTAGCTCACCGAGAGCGTTGCGTTGGGGTCGGTCAAATATCCACTGAGCTCGACGCCTCGAAGCACCAACGTGCTCGCCCAAGGATCTTGGGGGTCGACTTGCACGCGACGTACTTCGCGCCCATTGACTGTGATGACAATGCTGGCGTTGGACGACTCAGGGCGAATCCCCGCCATACCCAACACTCGCAGGGCCAAGGCGCTGGCGACAGGATCAGCCCAGGTGCTCCAGCGAGCACGACGGCCACGCAAAAACTGACTCGCCTCTCGAAGCAGCCCTGGCACCTCAGTCCGAGCAAGCTTCTGCAACGTGAGGATCGCAACGGCGGTACAGTACACCGAGTCGAGCTCAACCGCTGCACCCGGCTCGTTGACCAAGCGCTGCCTCCACGCCAACAGCGCTCGCGCTGCGGTCACGCCGAGTTGCTTAAGTGACTCATCGCGTGAGTCTCGCGGCAACTGTCCATAGCTCGGTTCATAGCGGTTCGGATCGACACCCGAATCTACGACAAGGGGCGCAGGAAGCAGCAGCCTTAACTGCGTTGTGAGAGTCGGAAATGCCTGCATATTTTCGGACCAAATACTCCACGCACCGAGCGCCTCTGCGAACTCACGAGGTCTGTCGCCAACACCCTGAATGAGTCGTGCGTGCGCCGCTCTCAGGGCTCCGTTGGGGTCAAAGCTTGACTGCACGAAGCTCTGATCGCGACCTGTGCCCCACTCTCGAATCAACGAGTTGCGCTTCAGAGTCATCGCCGCTTGAACGGCAATCCATCGCTCGGAATCGGTTCGGCGCGGGAGGCGTTCGAGCTCGGTCAGCCATTGTGCGGTGGGGGCCTCAACCAGCCTATAGCCTTGGCGTTGTGCCCTTGCCAATGCGTCTACAATAAAGGCAGTGGTCTGCAGGTTGGGTGTTGCACGGCGTGGGCCGCTTGAGGAGTCCGGTTGCGTGCGCGAGACAATCGCAGAAAACGCGCGTGCAAAGAGCAGCTCGGCCTGCTGGCGCACCGAGGCTAGCTGCGTGCTTTGAGCAAGGGATTGCGCGACGTCTAGACTCGCGGCCGCGGTCAACAAGTCCGTCTCAAACAGTGGCACCACGTAGTCTAACGCGCCGTCCCACGCGGTTGCCTCCGGGAGGCTCACCGAGAGCGTTGCGGTCTGATAGTGCGCCGTGCATTGAGCGAGAGTGCCTGCGCATTGAGGGACCGCTCGCGTGATGATGGTGCGCCAGGGTTGCGCCGAAGTGACCACGGCGGTGCGTTGTTCTGAGTGTGTTGTCCCCGTAGGACGAACCCATGTGTGCGCACGCAACACGTCCGCGAGGGTGCTGCTGCGCGCTTCGGCTTCGTAGTCCAGTGTTCCGGCGCCAGTGGCCATGACGTGAAAGCGGGCGGTCGCGCTCTGTTGCGGAGCGATGGTTGCGTGCGATGAGCCGATGGGTGTCACGGTCCAGCGGGATGAGCGCAACGATAGATCGACTTCTACCGCTGAGTTGGCTGAGTTATGCGCAACTACAGCGACAGTGGCTTCTGTGCCTTCTGCGAGATTCTCGGGGACATCTGCCCGAACCGAGAGCGGCTGCCGAACGGTCAGGGTGGCGCGTGCTAGGGCGATCCCACCTCGGCGATCACTCGCCAAAACATTGATCTGATGCTCGCCAATTGTCTGCGGTACTACAATCTGCATGGTCCCTCCCGTCCCAGCAGCTCCACCGGCGGGAAGCGTCACGTGTTCGCGCGGCAGCCAAAGCGAGGTCTCGTCGCTCCCAGTGCGCAGAATCAACTGCACGGGGTTTCTAGGCTCTTCAGACGGATCGCTGATAAATCTCCTGCCTCCGGTGCCTTGAGTGCTCTCTCCTCCGTGCCGCAGATCCGCGAACTCTTGGGAGCCGTGACCTACGGTTCCGAAATTTCCGAGCCCAATGGTCCCTTCGCCAGTGCCTCCGCCGCCCCAGCCCGTTCCGGTTGCACCGAGGCCTCCAAATCCAAACGCGTCGCCAATGGTGTCCCCAACCAGCGTGCCGTCGTTGGTAAGCTGCGAAAATGGGTTCGCTGGATCTGTATGAACTCGCAGGGGCGACCAGTCAATCTCTCCATCGCTGCTGTTCGCTGCACCGTGGTGCATCCCAAATGAAGGGAGCCAGCCAATATCATATCGATCTTGTCCCCAGGTTCTTTGCACTACGGGCCACGTGAGCGTCTGTGCGCCAGTACTCGCGAGGACTTTTTGCTCTGGGTCGTAGAAGCGATCAAACGGTGGATGCTCAAATGGATCCAGCATATTGATAACGCCGCGATCCACCACACTCACGCCCAGCACGGCTGTCACAGGTTGCCCGTCCCGTGTGACCTCAACGGACACTGGGACCTGAGTGCCCGGACGAAGCTCTCCCTCGGTGCCGTGAAGAGTCACTTCTAGGTGCGAAATCGCTCCTACTGCGAGACTCTGGCCGTCTGTGAGCAGCCCGATTTTTCTCACGTTGCGTCGGTCGTTTGCAGGGACACCGAGGGTGTAGAGTGTGACGAGCATTGAGCCCCAAGTAGATGGGTGAATCACCGTGTGCGCTGTCGGCACGCCCCCCGTTTGTTCGATCGGGATCAAAAAGCTGTCGATCATCGCTCCTGAGCTGTCGGTCACATCTGCATGCACTACGCTCTCAACGGGCAGCACATTTGCAGGAAAATTCACGCTGATCGTGACGGGGTCCTGTTCGCGAATATGCTCTTCAAGCACCCGCGATTGCATCGGCCGAACTGCGCTCAAGGGCACCGTCACCGACGCAATGCTGTGTACGGTGTCGTCTGTTCGCACTGCAAATTGGCAGTCGCCGCGCGGCATTGTGAAGCGAAAATGCGCCATCCCGCTGTCGTCTGTGCGGACGCGCATTTGTTGTCCGCACCCCGCGCCGATCACCATCTTTTGTCGCTGCACTACAGAGTACAAGTCCACCAGCCGCGCGGCGACATCGACGCTCTCACCCGCAGCGTACCCATTGCGGTCGAGCTCGAGCGATGCTTGATATGGGTTCTCCACGACGCGCATCACGCGCACCACAGTGTCTTTTCTTTGATTCGCATCCGTGGCTGAAATCTCAACACGAACCTCACTTTGCGAGCGGGCTGTCTGAAGGATCGCTTCTGGTAGCGTGATCGCTTGTGGGCCGATACTTTGGACGGCGATTGGCGGCAGGGATTGACGCACCCCATCGGTGATGACGGTCACCTCAAGTCGTGCGGACTGAAACCTTGACCCATCGACGTACCCAAGGTTGACCGTGAATGGCACCGAGCGCATCGCGGGAGTGAGAAACTCTCCAAGCGAGTGCCGAATCTCAATCACCGGGACTTCAAAGCGTCGAATCTGAATGGGCGCTTCAGTGCGAGAATTTGAGTCCGCGCTCGAGATCCCAAAGCCGAAGTTTCCGCTGGGCTGCTCGGGCGGGACATACTCTGCGACGAGCCGATACGATCCCTCGGGCATGTGT
This sequence comes from Myxococcales bacterium, assembly GCA_031386385.1. Classification (GTDB taxonomy): domain Bacteria; phylum Myxococcota_A; class Polyangia; order Polyangiales; genus JANNCG01. Next base: position 1,086 of record JANNCG010000743.1, on the reverse strand, counting down.
GACTCGATGGGGAGCTCGAGGGTTCCAACTCCGTCGACGTCGGTGTGCACGCGGGCGCCAACCATCACGCTGGCGTCGCTGTCTTGCAGCCACACGTTTACCGTTTGATCCGCGGCCGGCGAGTATTCGCCACGAAGCTTCCACGCTAAGGCTCGAATGCGGATGGACTGTCCTGGACGGTACACACCGCGGTCTGCTTGCAGGTACACCACGGGTCGCTCAAACTCTTGTGACCGTGCCCCCGATGAGTACTGAATCGCCCCTCGATACCACTTGTGCTGTGGGCTCTGGCACACCACCCGAAGCACGCTACCATCGTGTCCAATCGATTTGCGAAACGCAAAGGTGCCGTGAGAGTCCGCGCGCCCCAAGTGATGATCGAGTAGGTAAAAATCGGCATTTGCGCAAGGTTCCATCGCGGGCGTAAAAGCCACCACGTGCACAAATGAGCCGTCGTCTGCCCAGGACTGGTATGGCGCGTTGAGCACTAATCGCGCGGGGAGCCGCTCCCAAACGTGCTCCGTCAAATTCAGGTTGTGATTGTCCCCACGGGTCCCAATTTTGACTGTAATTGTGTCAACTCGCGGGCCCCGAGCATCGGTGGCGTCGCTCGGTCGCCCTGCATCGCTAACACCATTCTCCTCAATCATCGTCGCTCTCTGCACCCCCATGGACGATGCGTCTGTAGGAATGTTTGCTTTGTGGCAAGCAGAGATGGCGCAAACACAGGACAAATACACGACAGGACGACATCTCATTTGGGGCTTCAAAGCATGACACCCTAAACGGCTGGTTGTTCTCGAATTTCGTTCGCCCCTTCATCCTGCAGCAATCGAGCGACAACCGATAGCCTCGGCGATATGTGCCTTGTTATCTCGAAACATATGTTCAGCATTCTTCTGGTTTACTAGGGCGTCATTGTGCAACAATATCACTCATAACTCATGGACTTTTTACGTCGACTTATTTTCTCATTGCGGCGCTGGATCACGCTTGAGAACAACAGCTCGAATGCTCCGATCGAATCAGCGGATCAGCTGCGACTGTTCCTGAATAAAAGTATTGAAAGATTATATAGCACTGAAG
>JANNCG010000574.1:0-1985 GCA_031386385.1 Myxococcales bacterium | reverse complement strand
ATGGGCATGGCGCTCGCGGCTCTGACCGCTATGCACGTTTTTGCGAGCTAGCGTCTGGAGCTCAGTGCCGACAAATAAATGAGCGATCTTAAGGGGATGCTCATTGTATTGTAGAGCCATATTATGGCTCGATCATTTCGTTGATAGATAGGGTAAACCGGATAGTAGATGATCGTTTTAATGGTCGATCTTGCGTGCATTGTTTGCGTTGTAAGTTTGCTTGGACAACTCACAAAGAATTCTTAGCCACTATGAAAATAAAGGGGCAATTTGCATGAAAATATTACGAACCTCGCTCTGTCTTTCTGCGAGCGTGCTGCTGCTCGCTGCTTGCTCAACTCCGCCCGGAAACGATGGCGGCGACGTCACGCAAATGGTCAACGACATGCCAACGGGAGAAACTGGCATGATGATTGACAACCCTAATCCTGTTGTCGATGCAGCGGACGTTCCGACGGGGATTGATAATCCAAATCCGATCGGCGCAGATGGAGAAGCAGGAGCTCCTCCGACCGCACGAGTCATTCAGACAAACGGCTCTGCGGTGGTCCTTACAAGCGATGACCAGTTTGCTGTCGCGGTGAACCGAACCGGACACAGCGTCTCAGTTTTTCGCACTGATTTTCCCGCAATGGCTCCAAGCGCATCGCGCACAGCCAACTTCACCATGGAGCTTGGTGGCTTAACCACCGAGCCATGGGCTGCAGTGATCGGCAACGACGATGATAGCGCATACGTTATCCTCCGCAAGACTCAGCAGGTCGTCAAGATTGTTAACCTTCGCACGATGCCAACCGTCAGCGCGTCACGCGCGCAGGTCGGTAGCGAGCCAACCGGTATCGCGATCTCACCCACAGGGCAGCGCCTGTTCGTCGCCAACTATAACGAGGGCACTGTCTCGGTGATCAACACCGCGACGATGGTCGTCGACAGCACGATCAATCTCAACGCCACACTCGCTGCCAGTGGACTCTTGGGTGCTAGCGCAATGGGCAATACGCGGCCCTCGTTGGCGCACCCACGTGCACTCGTCGTAACCAACAACGGAGATGCAAACGACAACGATGAGACTGTCTACGTCACAGAATTTTTCTCGCAGACCCGCACCGCGGGTGTGCCGATGGACGATTCACAGTATGACCAAAATCGTCAGGGAATTGTCTATCGTTTCAACGTCGGTACGGGGACCGTTGGTCCGTTGATTACGATCGCTCCAGTGGCGGATACGGGATTTGCGGACTCCACTGGCGGTGTCACCGGATGCATTCCGAACCAACTCTTCAGCGCAGCGCTCAACAACAACCGTTTGTACTTAACGAGCGTATGCGAGTCTCCTCGCGGACCCACCGGCGCGGTCGTGCCTGCAATGGGCGCGACAGATACCCGCAACTTCCAGACGCAAATTCACGCTGTCGTCCACGTCGTTGACACCGGCGGAAATGCTGAGTTGCTGCCGCAACGCGTGCTCCTCAATCAAGTGCTCAACGCGCAGTACGCGACGCGAATGGTACCGGACGACGGCACCCGCCGCATGCCTTTGATCATGAACGACATCAACTTTGTGCGTGGCACAAACGTTGGGTACGTCACCGCTTTCGGCTCGGACGCGGTCTTTCGACTTCAGTTCGCCGGGGACGGGAGCCTCGGCCAAATCGGAACGCCGACCACGAACTTCATCAACCTCGCAGAGACCGCTCCAACGACCGGACGTCTTCCAGTGGGTATCGCGCTCGCTAGCACCGCCGCTCAGCTGGGCAATCGCGCGCTGGTGATCAACGAGAACACCCGCAACCTGTCAGTGTTGAACCTGAGCATGCAGCAAGTGTCCAACGTTGTTGTTTCACAGACCCCGCCTGCGGCAGGGTCTCCAGAGGCAGCAGCTAACTCGGGAAATCGGTTCTTCGTGACTGGGTTAGGACGCTGGTCGTTCAAGGGCCAGGGATGGAACTCTTGCGAGTCCTGCCACCCCGATGGCTTGAGTGATA
>JANNCG010000732.1:0-2390 GCA_031386385.1 Myxococcales bacterium | reverse complement strand
CACTCGTCGATCTCCCAAGCTCAGTGCGCGTTCGTGGGAATTCATCAAAGAGGACGAGTTCGAATGACTGAACACGTCAAAAATTCTCTCACATGTCGAGCAAATTTGTTGGTCGTTGCAGCAATGATTGGAGCCTGTGTCCCGCACAACCGCGCGAGTTCCGTTTCGCTCGCAGCTCCGAATCGGCAACGCGTTGATGTCGACGTTCATTCGCCAGTTGTGATCCCACCACCTTTGGTGATTCGAGACTCGCCCGCGAGACACCTTCGCGCTTTGCTGCCCGTCTCGGGCGCTTCATTCTCCACCGGCACTTCGATCCATCGGGAGCTGTGCAGGATGGTGGAAGCGAGGCAACTGACGGTTACGACACTACGAGGCGGCATGTCCTTTTGCGCTGGCATCGACGCTGGCGTTGCGACAAGTGGGACCTTTCGCCTTCGCACGAATGGTGATCCAGCTGAACGCGTCGTTCGCTTGGGTGATGGATGGCACGGGCAACGAACCGCAAATTTTCATGGCGACGGACGTGACGCGTTGTTTGTTGTGCGCCAATTGCTTGAGCCAACAGGCTACCGGTACGAAGGGGTGGTCCTTGAAACCGGAGCAAACAGAAGCTTTGCCATCCCCGACATGGCGCCTGGCTCGGATTCGACGCGAGTATTTTCAACACTGACAGGATTCGACTGGAACGACGACGGTTTTGGAGACGCGCTCATCGTGTTTGCACTGGGGCCCGTCGAAACCAAAAAGGTACGGATTTTTTTCGGCTCGGCGAATGGGCTCACGAACTTAGGTTCGACGACTTTTGATCTCGTAGCGTCGGCCCAGTCGGGTATTAGCGACAGCGTCGCCGTACTGCAAGTCGCGACGCAAGAGGGATCGGAGGTGTTGGTGTTTTTTGGCGAACACGGACCCGCAGAATCATTGCAATTTTACTCACGAAATCGCGATCAAATCGGCTGGACACCGCTCAAGACATCACTGCTCTTAAACCAGTACATTGTGACGTACCCGATGGCGGTTCAACCTCACGAAACCGATCGCTCTCTCGTCGTCGGGACGACAAGTGTGAATCAACGCGATCGAGGCACCGTCGAGTTTGCCGTGGATCCGTCTGGTAGTTTGCATCCGATCGCCGTTGAGCAATTTCACGCCAGCGTCGCAACGCTGACATGGACGCTTCGTGGAATCTATGATCAAGAGCGCTGGGCCGTCGGTCTCGTGTCACCTGCTTTCGAGCACCGCGAACTCGTTGTGCATGTCCCTGGTAGACGTGCCGGCAGAAGAGTCGAGCAAGTTTTGCCTATCCGGAGCGAAGGCTTTTTACAGTACTTTCAACTCCATCCGAGCAATTCTGAATCTTTGCAAGTGCTGTTAACCTGGGCTGGGTTCCGCGGGAGTCCCGCCCAGCAGTTCTTCAGTCTTCGCGGATGCAGCGTTTTCGCTCTTCTTCGTGGCGCGTCAATTGAATCATTGCGATGCGCGCCATACGCCGCGCTTGGGCAGTCGTTTGAAATTTTTGGTGGTGGGACGTTTGCGAGCGACGACGACACCCCGTCGCTTGTATTAGTGTACGAGCGACTAGTTGGCCAGCGATTTCAGACGTCAGTGAAAATCCAAGCGAACACAACCGCCACCGCGACCGAATCGCGCGGTGCCAAAGGATCCCGATCGCGGCGATGCGAGATCGCGTGTGGCTGGCCCTCGCCTGTTCGATGGGCGTGACGGTTAGGTCGAGTGTGCCGACCGCGCTTGCTCTTCGGTCCATTCGCAGTCTTGCGCGAGCGTCGCGATGGTCACTTCGCTCGGTGTGCCAAGACGCCCACCGGCGAGGACGTTCCCTAAGTGGCGTGACGCCGGAGAGGCTTGCGACGGTGGCGGCCACCATGGCGCGCCATGGCGGTTTGCCGCGCGACCGCCAGTGTCTAGATTGACACACCGTGCAATTTTGCTGACCGTTCACTCCAGCCGCTCGTCCCCGACGCTGGCGCTGGCGTTGCAATCTGGTTGGACTCGTTGGCTGCACTCAACGCCACGAAGGACCTCACCCAATGCCCGGCACACCGCACGAACGCATGGTGCTCTTGCTCAAAGCGCACCCGAAGCTCATTCAACTATTGTTAACGTTGGCCTCACCGTCCTCTGGCCCGCCGTCCGGCATCTCCACGGTTGCGCTGCCAGGGCTCAGCGACAGCACCGTGCGCGGCAGCAGTCCCGAAGAATATCACCCAGACCTTTTGTTCGCCGACGGTAAAACGGGCTACTGGTTTATCACCGAGGTCCAACAGTCTTGCAACAAGGCCAAGAAAACGGTCTGGCCGTCGCTCTCAACAACGCTCAATCATCAACGCAAGTGTCCCGGCGATCTGCTGGTGATCACCCACGATCCC
>JANNCG010000565.1:0-1593 GCA_031386385.1 Myxococcales bacterium | reverse complement strand
GATGGTGGTTCCCTCAGAATTTTGCGCGTTACTGCTAATCACACTGCCGGTGCTGATGACTGTATCGTTGCCTCCGCTTCGGGCGATAATCCTGAGATATCCTTGTACCCCGTCATTGAAGGTAAGAACTGCAGTGGACTGCGCGAACATAAAGACCTGCCGACGCTCGCTGAGGGTCAGCTGCGGGTTCGTGATATTGGGGACGTCCGTCCACACATTTGATGACGTAACCTGAACCGTATCAGCCGCGAAATTGCTTGTTGCGATCCGAGATCCTGGTCGAAACACGTTAATACTCGCGTGGACCGGTGTTCTTGGTCCGCGAGCGGCCGCCATGTTGCCGTACCAGCCACCCAGAAAATCAACAGGCTCATCGTTGGGTCCAAAACCATTGAGATAGACCATCCGGCTCACTTGGCCAGTGACCGTCGCCATCACCACCGCAGGCATTTGGCGCACGGCCATCAGTGCGTGCGTCCCGATCAATCCGTCATAATGAGCAGCACCCGACGCAACGAGTGCTCCGTTCAAAAGCATCTCCCAACGAGGAGTCCTGAACGCCTGAGCGCTCTGCATGGTTGTGAACACAAAGCCATTGGCTTGCACGGGCAGACTTAACGCTGGAGTCAACGCCATCGGAACCGCAGGCCCTCCAACAGCGATCATCTCGGCTCCGGTTGGAGTCCACGATGCCTGACTGCCAGTCTCAAATGACGACAGGGAATTGAGCACGACGGCGTTGCTCGTGATGTCCAACTGTTCATTCCCCATCACACCACTTCGCAACTGCACTAAGGCAGCGGCACCTGGTGGATCGAATCTCTTCACAGACGGAACCAAAACATGGCGCCCCCTGGACAAGTGAATGGTTCTGACAAATTGTAGGTGATTGGGAGCCCCTGGACCAGAGCGTCGAGTCACCGCCCAACCGTGATAATCGCCCGTGGACATGTCATGAAAACCCACATGCATCACCGGAAAGCTGGGATTTAGATTTTGATATTCGATCGCGGGCAACACCAGCGTGACCAAGACATCCGCCTCTTCGCTCAAGAGCAACTCTGGCAACGCAAGCGTCGGAAGATCCACCGCAGAATCACCCGTTACGGGCACCGCGAGTTGAGCGTTGCTTATATCTCGTCGTACCGCCACAACACAGCGAATCTCGGCGTTTTCGATCAACCGTGCACGCGGCGCGACACCGACCGGCAATCGCAGTGAGCACACTTGACCGGCGGGCTGTCCACCGATGGTGACAACATTGTCGCCCATCGGCACCGGGGCAACGACCGAGAAAGGGACCGTCTGGGGGATGCCCATCGCGTCGGCTGCTGCGATGAATGATGCGCTCACTCCGTTGAAAATAAGTTGCACTGTTCCGGCTTGCAAAAATCGAATTCGCCCTCGAATTTCAGTGATCTCACCAGCGTCTACTGCGTCCACCACATCAACGCTGTCCGCAGGTATCGAGCTGTCGCGAACATCTGGAATGTCTGTCGTGAGCTGCCCTCCGTCTCCGTCAGCGGACAGATCAGGAACATCGAAACTGTCCCGCGCCGCCACGTCCACCACGTCCACCACGTCCACCACGTC
>JANNCG010000550.1:0-5187 GCA_031386385.1 Myxococcales bacterium | reverse complement strand
CGCTATGAACCGTGCTGCACTGCGAGCTGCGATCAACGCAGCGCGGCCCAATGGTGGGACGCCTATGGCGTGCGCGATGCCTCAAGCTGTCGAGTACATGCGATCGATGTTTAACCAAGACGGTTCGCGCAACATCATGCTCATCACGGACGGAGTCCCGACAGACGAGTGCTCTGGCGAGACCTGCATCCGTGATGAGCATGATGTTGCGCGAACCGTCTTGGTTAAACATCGATCGCATGTACTCGACGGCTTGAGGCATCGCGCACGCCATCGGAGTGCCACCACCGGGCCTGGCAGCGTTGATTGCCGCTCTTAGCGCGGCGCGGTTCATAGCGAGCGGCAGAATCGGGACGTGCGGAGTTCGATACCCGTCGGCCGACGATCCGTTTGACGACGCAGGAAAGAACATAAGACCCACGCGCGCTTCGTCTTCGAGACGCGTCAGCAAGCGGTCGATGCCCTGCTGTGCCGCCACCCACTTAGAGTCTGCACAGACTCGCCCTGAACCATCAGCGCAGTCTGCCATAGATCCCGATCGATCAAGCACAATGAGCAAATTCATTGGCGCTCGGGTCGTGTTGGTCGTCTGCGAGGCACACGCCGCGTCGGGGTCCAAACGAGGGTTTGGTCGATCACTTGGGGTATTTGGTGCGTCGTACGGCATCACAACAATGTCGGCACCGTTGGGGACGTCCATGCCAGCGGTGTGGCCGTCCGGCATCATGAAGCGATTGTTTGGATCGGAGCAGCCGAGCAAGGACAAGCCCAGAAGAAATGAGGCAAATTGGGTCGACAGGGTCATGGCGTTCGCTGGGATTGTACCTGAAGGCCCAAACGGATCCATGGTTTCCGAAAAGTTTGCTACACTAGACCACTATGAAATACCTTTTTACCTCCCTCCTCGCCGGTACGTGCCTCGCAATGAATTGCGGACCCATTGGGTTTGATATTCCCAAGGATATTCCTGAACAGACGATCACTGGGGATGCCGTGGCAAACCTGGCTGCACAGCAGCTTCCAGCCGGGACGCTCATGCCGATGTCAGTCAGCGTAGACCTCATGGGCGAAAGTCGAGCGCGAAATGTTCCCATTGCCCGGGTCTTGGTGAAGTCGTTTGTGCTCAACGTCACAGCGACCGCGATGCCCGCAGGCGACGTCGATGATTTTGAGTTCATTCGGACCGCCACCCTCAGTCTTGAGTGCACTGCGGGCAGCTGTGCCGGGCAGACACAACAGATCGGAACCGCAGTCGGATCCGCTGGCGCGACGAGTCTTATCTTCGCGATAACCCCTGGCGTGAACGTGAAGCCCTACATCGAAAATGGTGCCCGCGTGACGCTCACCGCAGACGCAATCCCACCACCGGATAACACAAGTTTTTCTGGACGGATTGTTCTTCGAGCAGAACCGTTTTGACCGAGTGACGTAGGCACTCCGTTGCCAACGTTTCGCGATCACAAACATGTTTGAAGCCTATCCCAATCTCTGGACTCCGATCACGTACAGCGAGCGCCTGGGTGCCAAACCGCTTGCTCTCCACATCGCAAACGAGCGAGTGGTCCTGTTTCGGGACTCGCAGAGCAAAGCACATGCGCTGATCGATCAGTGCCCACACCGAGGTGTTGCGCTCTCACTCGGTCGGGTTGTTGGCGACTGCATTGAGTGTCCATTTCACGGGTGGCAGTTTGATGGTGCAGGTGAGTGCCAACACGTCCCGCTCAATGGCGGTAAGGCAAAGCTTGAGCGGCTCGGTGCAACGCACATCCCGGTGGTCGAGAAGGGGGGCTTAATCTTTGTATTCACTGGCGAAATACCTGGCGATACTGAGTTCTTGGTACCCGATGCCCTCCTGCGTTCGGACCTCAGTCGACTGAACATGGTCGTTCGCTGGGCGTGCCACTGGACTCGCGCCATGGAGAACATGTTGGATACACCGCACTTGCCATTCGTCCATCGTGGCACCATCGGCGGACGGATGCTCCGAGACATGAAGCGAGATTCGAAGCTTGAGCTAATGGTCTCCGACCGACCCCACGGCTTTCAGTTGACTTGGGAGCTTGACGGTGTCGGCGCCGGGATGGGCGGGCTTCAGTGGTGGAACCCTAATGGAATGGTGCTGGATATCTCTCCCGGCGGACGGCTCTACCGTCAGCATATTTACTGTGTTCCCGTGAGTGGTACCGAGACGGATATGTTTGTGATCGCGACGCGAGATTTTGGTCTCTACAACCCTTTGTTCAAGCTCTTCGATTACTTTGGCAACCGCCGGATCATCGCGGAGGATAAGGCAGTCGTTGAGTCGAGCGCACCATCGGAGGTTCCCGCGCTATCGGAAGAACGCAGCGTCGCGACGGACAAACCCACGCTCGTGTTTCGAAGCTGGTATCGAAAGCACATGGACGGACGAGAGCCCAAAAAATCCCTTCCGGTCGTCACGTAATCGGGGACCTCGAGGGCGTGTTAAGAACCTCCCAGTCTGGGCGAGGGACGTCCCAAAAGGCGCTGGGCAAATCATCGCTCGGTACGAAATCGCCCACATGTACGCCATGTAGGCGAAAAGATTCGAACTGATAATTTCCAGCAATTTTGCGGAGATCTGGATTGGGTAAACTGGCTGGGGCCTCGCCGTGGCGTTGGCAGTCTCTTTGCACTGTGTTGAGCAGCGCATCTGTGCGCAGGAGAATGTTTGATGAGTTTCGGTATTGCTCGCGTCGTAGTTGGAATGATTTTTGTCGCTAGCATCGTCAGTGGCTGCGCCGCAGACCCAGAATTCATGGAGTCCGAAGACGCCATCACAGCCGACTCGCTTACAACCACTGTCGCCGCAGGCACCGCGGCTCGCACAAAATCCCTTGCCAACTTTCGACCATGCGCATCCACATCAGCACGCTGCTCGCCGACCGATCAGCTCGCGGCGCGGACCAACGTCACACTCGTGACCGGTCGACCGGAGAATAGCTTTTACAAGATAACCGTTGAGATCGATGGGACAACCGAGACGGGCTACGTCCATGGCAACTTGTTGGAGCTCGTCGTGGGTGGCGGTGGTGGCGGTGGCGGTGGTGGCGGTGGTTCGGCAACGCCCGAAGCCGTCACAAATGCAACCATGGCCTGTCGCCAAATTGGCGGCGCCCCGAGCTACTCCACGGATCGGGGAACAAGCAGAAACATCCCAATCTGCCGGACCACAAGCGGTGCCGTATGGTTCAAGGCGGACCTCGACGTGGACTGCGATGGTGGTAGTAGCGCGAGCTGTCGCAACGATCCTGATTACCAGTCTGACACCTCGGCGCATGCCTCCAATGGCCGTGCACTTGACGCGAGTACGATGAATTTTGTGGTCATTCCGCAGCAGAGCAACGGGTTTAATTTTTCGACCGTGGGGGTGCGCACTGGCACCGTCGCCGCAGTTGTTTATCGCGGGCGAATTTCTTATGGAATCGTCGGCGATCTCGGGCCAACTTACGTCGTCGGTGAGGCCTCCGCCCACATGGCCGTTGAGCTCGGCATGAGCGGAAGCCCCACCTCAGGCGGGACTGATTCAGGTGTGACCTACGTGTTCTTTCCAAACATCCGCGTGACACGCAACGAAGATCAAGCCGAAGCCCGACGCCTGGCCGAAGAACAAGTCCGCAACTTGATGTAACCTGCGGCTGCAATTCACCGTTTGTCCTCGCGTGTGGGATTGAACTCACGCACAATCCCCCTGGTGAATAGACAACGATTGATAGTTTGCGCAGTGGCGGTGGCGTCCTTTGCTACAGCCTCCGCCCTCCGTGAAGGACACGCACAAATGATCCTGGGTGGGACTGGATTTATCACAGTGTCGGTCGCCGGTGTAGCGGCGGTCGGCGGCGGGATGGCGGGTGATGCGCGGTTGCCTGTCACCGGAAACGGCGCGACCTTCGAGCCAACGAATCGGCGCGTGGTCATTAACGCGGTCGGGACCAGAAGCGCAGTGCGACGTATCAACGTGAACGTCCCCAACGCAGTGGCCGGCGTGCGCATCGAGCTGACGAGCACGACGCTCGCGACGTTGCAAATTACGCTCGAAGGCAATCGCGTATTGAGCGCCGAGACCGGCCGAGGGTTTGTTCAATTCGAGTCGCTCACACCTCAGCGGGCCGTGGGGCGCTATGAAGGCACATTTCAAAACGGGCCAACCCCGATGGTTGTGAGGGGAAATTTTCAAGTAAATCTCCTACCCACGACTGCCAACACCGCCGCAGCTACCGCCGTTGACGCAGGGGGAGCACGCGTCGATGCTTCGGCGCCGCGACCAAGCGGTTGGACAGATAGCGGTAGCACTGCTGACGCGCGTCGTCGCTGAGACAGGATTCGGATGGCGATCCTCATCGTTGACGACGAAAAAAACATCCGACGCACCCTTAGGATGGTCCTCGAAGGAGAGGGTTGGAGCGTGTTAGACGCCGCGACGGCAGAGGATGGGCTCGCTGCACTGAGCGAGCACGAGGTCGAGCTGGTCATTTGCGACGTAAAACTTCCGACGCAGTCTGGTTTGTGGCTGCTGCAACAAACGAAGTTACGGGCGCAGATGCAGCACGTTCCGTTCGTGATGATCTCGGGGCACGCGAGCGTCGCCGACGCTGTCGAAGCGGTGCGTCTTGGTGCGACCGATTTTTTTGAGAAGCCTCTCGATCGTGACCGAGTCGTCGTCAGTTTGCGCAACGCGCTGACACGAGTATCGCTTGAGCAGCAGGTCTCAGCGTTGCAGGCTCGGGTCGGAGTCCGCGAAGAAATGCTGGGCAATTCACAGCTCATTCGTCAGCTGTTTGCGGACATTGAAAAAATTGCGCCTACCAAGGGTCGCGTCCTGATCACGGGTGAGTCCGGGACGGGCAAAGAGCTCATCGCCAGAGCGATTCACCGGCTATCGCCACGCAAGCTGCTGCCCTTTGTGAGGGTCAACTGTGCCGCGATCCCTCCGGACCTAGTCGAGAGCGAGCTCTTTGGTCATGAAAAAGGGGCCTTCACCGGCGCGCACCAGCGCAAGAAAGGTCAGTTCGAGAACGCTCATACCGGCACGCTCTTTCTCGATGAGATCGGTGATATGCCGCTTGCCGCTCAAGCCAAAGTGCTTCGTGCGTTGCAGCAAGGTGAGATCGTGCGGGTTGGTGGTGATCACGCGAATGTTGTGTATGTTCGCGTGATCACCGCGACCAA
>JANNCG010000724.1:0-4113 GCA_031386385.1 Myxococcales bacterium | reverse complement strand
TCACGTCAAGATGATGGCGGCGGTACAGCCGTTTTTGTCCGGGGCAATCTCGAAGACCGTCAACCTCCCAGGAGACGCGACGGTCGAAGAAGTCGCCAACGTGTACATGGAAGGCTGGAAGCTCGGCCTCAAAGCCGTGGCCCTCTACCGTGACGGCTGCAAGGCCAGCCAACCGTTGTCTTCAACGTCTTCATCCGATGAGAAAAAGACCGAAGCCAAAGCCGAGCCTGCGAAGGTTGAAGCGCCAAAAGAAGAGCGAAGCGATCATGGCCCGCTGTTCTCCAAGAGTGTGTTTCACGGGCCAAAACGCGCGCCGAGGTTTCGCTTGCCGCAGCGCCGTCGTGGGTACACCCAAGAAGCCCGCATCGGTGGACACAAGGTGTTTTTGCGCACCGGTGAGTTTGACGACGGCCAATTGGGCGAGATCTTTATCGACATGCACAAAGAGGGAGCGGCCTTTCGCTCACTGATGAACTGCTTTGCGATCTCGGTGTCGATGGGATTGCAGCACGGTGTTCCGCTGGATGAGTTTGTGGATCAGTTTACGTTTACGCGGTTTGAGCCACAAGGCAACGTTGAGGGTCACCCCAACGTCAAGATGGCAACATCCATTGTAGACTATATCTTCCGCTCGCTCGGTGTGGAGTATCTCAAGCGATATGATCTGGCGCACGTCCCTCCGCAAGAGGGTCAAGAGACCGCTGGTGATGCGCTCGCAGACAAGCAAGTCGGCGAAGGGCAACAACAGCTACCTCTCACAGCGGCCGCAGTGGCACCCACGGTGAAGGATAACTTCGTCGCGGTTGGCGCAAGCGGATCCGTAGCGAGCGCAGTGATGGCCTCTGTGGCCAACAGCGCAGCAAGCAATGGCGTGTTCAACGCGGCCAAAGAGATGAACAAGCAGCTGAGCAAGATGATGGGTGACGCGCCTATGTGTGACCAGTGCGGCCACATCACCGTGCGCAACGGTGCGTGCTACAAGTGCATCAACTGCGGCGCATCCATGGGCTGCTCATAACTGAGCGTTGGTGGGTGGGGATGTTGGGGGGGCAGCGTTAATACGTGGCAGTATCCAGCGAATCGTGTCAGAGCGTTCCGCTAGTTGCTGTCAGTTGTTTCGCTAGTTGTTGTCAGTGTTCTAACGAATGCCCACTGTCGTAACTGTCGTTCAGCAAGTATACTCTGGTTCGCAAACATGCAGAAACTGGTACGTATTATGAGCATGAACCGGATCGCCCAACTCACGCTCACAGTAGCGGCAGAGTTGGCGCTGAAGGTTGATGTTTGTGCTACCCCTACTGGAGCGTCATGACATCGTCGTCGTCGCCCGATCATGTGCTTGGAATTATCGCTGAGCTGCTGAAATTGCCAGCGGAAACGCCTTGGGCCGAGTTCAAAGAGAATAACACCAACCCCGAGGACATCGGCGAGTACATCTCTGCGTTGAGCAACGCTGCGGCTATCCACGACAAAACCAACGCTTACATGTTGTGGGGTATTCAAGACGCGACTCTTGCAGTTGTTGGCACCAACTTTCGCCTGAGTACGACCAAAAAGGGAAACGAAGACATCGAAAATTGGTTGCTTCGTCTGCTGAATCCACGACTTCATTTTCGTTTCTACGAGGTCGTCTACAACGGACACCCTGTGGTGTTGCTCGAGATTCCGCGAGCGGCGGGCAAGCCGACGCAATTTCAGGGGGTTGAGTACATTCGCGTTGGCTCGCATCGAAAACAACTTAAGGACTATCCAACTATTGAGCATGAACTCTGGCGTGTTTTTGATCGGACGCCGTTTGAATCGTTGATCGCCCAAACGAATGCGAGCGATCGTGAAGTTATCTTGTCCCTGGATTGTTCATCCTATTTCTTGCTGCTGGACAAACCGGTGCCATCGACAGACGCCGGGATTCTCGAGTCGCTCGACGATGATGCGTTGATTGTTAAGAATATCGCTGGCGGATGGGACATCACAAACCTCGGAGCAATTCTGTTTGCCAATCGTCTGAGTGACTTCAAAGCCTTAGGTCGTAAAGCCCTACGAGTCATCGTGTACGAGGGCAACGACCGCATGACAGCGAAATTTGAGCGAGTCTTCACTAAGGGGTACGCCGCTGGGTTTCATGGCCTTCTCGAGTTTATCGGGTCGCATGTACCGCGAAATGAAGTGATTCGGACTGCACTGCGCAGGGACGTCCCGATGTACCCATTGCTTGCGGTGCGCGAGTTGGTGGCTAACGCCCTCATCCACCAAGAATTTGCGGTGACAGGCGCGGGCCCGATGGTCGAAATTTTTGCTGATCGTATGGAGATCAGCAACCCCGGCGTCTCGTTGATGCAGACAGATCGATTTTTGGATTGTCCTCCTCGTTCACGCAATGAAGCCCTTGCCTCTTTGCTCCGACGCACTGGAATTTGCGAAGAACGAGGGAGTGGAATCGACAAGGTTGTGCGCGAGATCGAAGCCTCTCAACTGCCGCCTCCTCTGTTTGAGACCCCACCAGAGTCAACGCGCGCTGTACTATTTGCGCAAAAACCGTACTCAAAAATGGATCGTGATGAACGGGTTCGTGCTTGTTATCTGCACGCTTGTCTCTGCCACGTTCAGCCGTTCTGGGCGTGAGGTCACGCTGGTAGTGTTGGACGGCTATTTGATTAGAAGACATACCGAAAAGACATAGTATGTCACATGATCTGTAAAACAGCTTAAATTTCAAAGGTTGTCGTGACTAGTTCTATTTGACGGCTATTTGATTGAACAGAATTTACCCGATGAAATCGTCATGAAGTAGTGCTCCCTAACACGGGGAATCACGGCACGACTAAACCCGCAGCACCCAACTGAGCCCGTTGTGAACGAGCGTGCATCCGGCGGGGTTGTACAGCGATCGCAGACGACCCGTGACGCGATCGAGCACCCACAGCTGTGAGCGTGCTTGCAATACGATCCGGGTGCCGTTGGGCTCTGTTGCAATCGCGTTGACCTCTACAGCACCGAGATCTGTCAGCAGAAATCCAGCGCTGGGCATCCCCGAGGGCACTTGGCGAAGCGCCAACACGCGAGTTCCGTTGACATCTTCGACGACGGCGAGTTGACCGTCGCTCGTGAATGCGAGGGCACCCGGCGTGACCGCAGTGGTGACTCGCATGCGATCTCGCCCGCCAACACTCTCAATGTACACCGGCGCGAGAGCTGCGTTCACCAACTCGATTGAGGCGAGCCAAACGCCGTCGCGCGACCAAGCAGGACGGTGGCTGGCGCGATTGACTGAGATTGCAGCCACCGCGCCGTCGCGTGCCTCAGCGATCGCATAAGTGCGCTCACCACCCTGACGCATCACCGAAAACGCGAACCTCAATCCATCGGGGCTCCACGCTGGATCCTCCAGTGCGTCCTGTTGCGCAATCATCCCCCACGCGAGCCGCTGCGGTGCTCCCGCCACACCATCCTGCACATACACTCGCCACGCCGCACTACCCGCGATGTTTTGATACCCCGCCCACGCATAGCGTCGCCCGTCTGGTGACGCAACGAGCCCATTGGGGCCTGCGGTATAGCCCGTTGGATCGATCTGAAACAGCCTCTCGGTCGCACCGGTGTCTGGATCAAATCGCGTGGCAATTTGCCCGTCACCCCGACATCGATCGTGCAAGATAATCGCCGTCGCCCCTCGCACACTCGGTGTATCTGTCATCACCGATCCGTCCGACGACTGGGTGTAATTGCCAAGGCCAGTGCGTGCCCCACACGCAGCGAGGCCAGCGTACACAGCGGCGCAGAGCGCCAACGAGTGCATCCAGTGCAGCGAGCGAAGAGAGTGAGAGTGAGTCATTGTGGTCAGTGGAGTGTACGACAATTCTGCTTGCAAATTTCCATTCAATTTGGCAGCGTGAAGGCAAGTGGATGCGTCTCTTCGTCGCCTTTGATCTGACCGTAGCCGTTCACGAGAGAATCTCTTCGGCTGTGGATTTATTGCGTCCGAATGCGCCAAGGGCCAAATGGAGCAAGCCACAATCATGGCACGTGACGCTCGCGTTTTTGGGAGAGCGACCCGCAGAAGATGTCCCGAACATCAGCGCCGCGCTTGCTTTGGCGATGCGATCACAGCGACCG
>JANNCG010000718.1:0-4466 GCA_031386385.1 Myxococcales bacterium | reverse complement strand
AGAACCGCGGCGAGATGCGGGACCGCGTCAGGGTCCTTTGGCTTCCACCCCGAGCGACAGTAAAGCTCTTCGTCTCTCGCGACTCGTTTTTCTCTCTGCAAATGCAGCAAGACGGCGTCGATAAGCCCCTCGTCGCCAAGCTGACTCATCGCACGGCGCTCGATCCCCCGACTCGCAGGTTGCTGCGTATGCCAAGCGGTGAGGGTCTGCAAGACCCGCTGTGAGCTCGTATTGACGACAGCCTGGCTGACGAAGCGACTGGCGCCGACGGCAAACAGCCCTGCGCGATCTGACAACTCTTGTGTTATAGGGACTCCGACCCGAAGGGCGAGCTCTTTCGGCGACAATCCCTTGGGTCCGGCGGCTTCAAGCTCGATCCGCACACGCCCATCAACGTCGTCCGGCTCCTGCGCGATGTCCTTTGCCCGAGTCAGCGCGAGGTCGCGTTTTTTCACACGCTCTGCGATGGGCCGGACCACACGGCCTCCCCCCACGGTGCTGCCGTACTGGACAAAAGACGGCGGGGCCCGGAGCACAAATCGCTCATTGGGTCGAAGCAACACTGGCTGCTCGGTGGTGACACGGACCAGTGCATGGTCTCCGGGGAGAAGCTCTTCTCCCTCCAGCAGGGCCACGGTGCACTCAGTGTGGGCTGCGCCGATCGCGAGATCAAAGTGCGATCGCCTGCCCAGGAGCTTTCGAGCGCTCGCAAGGATCGTCATTTCGGCGTCGAAAGCGGTCGTCATGGCCACCTCAGCGGGCGAATACAACCACACCCCACGCGAGATGTCGGTCAACTCTACGCCCGCCAGGTTGACGGCAACACGGGTCCCTGCATGAGCCTCGGTGACAGAGTTGCTGTGCACTTGGAGTCCCCGAACGCGCACGTCGTGGACGGTGTGCTCTAAGCCAACAGGCCCGCAGCAGAGAGCGTCGCCCTCGTGAATGGTGCCTGAAATGAGCGTTCCTGTGATCACCACGCCGAAGCCCTTTCGGACAAATACCCGGTCTACCGGAACCACAACCGGCCCATCACTCGCACGACGCTCAACGTGAAGTGCTTCGATCGCCGCAAGGAGCTCAGCGAGCCCACGCCCGGTGTGTGCGCTCACCGGGATCACCGGAGCGTCTGCATAAATGGTGCTGGCTAACACCTCGCGAACCTCTTCAACCGCGAGCTCAAGGACGTCGTCCCCGGCGAGATCACACTTGCTCAGCGCGATCACAGCCCGCCGCACGCCGAGCAACTGGGCCACCGCGAGGTGCTCTCGGGTTTGTGGCATCACACCTTCGTTGGCTGCCACAACGAGCAAGCAGACATCAATCCCACCCGCCCCAGAGATCATCGCGCGGATGAACTTTTCGTGACCCGGCATATCGATGATCGACGCGCGGGTTTTGTTGGGAAGTTCGAGCTGCGCAAAGCCCAATTCGATCGTGATTCCCCTCGATTTTTCTTCGGGGAGCCGGTCGGTATCTGTGCCCGTGAGCGCCTTTACCAGGGATGTTTTTCCGTGATCGATGTGGCCGGCAACTCCGATGACCCATTCAGATGACTGCGCTTGCATAACCGGCCTTCCTTAGCAGGATTCTCGCCTCTGGCGCCGTTGAATCTACGCGACAACCGCTGTCGGCCTTAGATCCGCCGAAGCTTTTTTACCGCGGACCAAAAACTGTGTTTGCCAAAAAACGCGTCAGAAATGGTACGAATCAAGCCATGAAATCGCTCAAGCGCTGCCAAACCTTTTTGCTTCTCGTCTCGTCGCTCGCAACGGTCACTGTGGCTTGCAACACGCCCAACAACACCATGGACGCCGGCGCCGACGTGCCAGGGTCGGACATTCTCTCTGTGCCAACGGACATGATCGCGGTGGACGCGGTTGGTCCTGACGCAACTGAGGACGGAGCGATGGTTGAGCAAGACGTGCCGAATCCTTCGACCGACGTGCCGGTGCCTTGGATCGGAGTGTATGTTCCTGGGCCTCGCGCGACGGCCGGGGCGGGGTTCTTTTGGGGCAGCGCGACGGCGGGCTACCAAGTTGAAGGTCGGCTAGAGAACACCGACTGGCGCATCTGGGAGCAGACCGGCCACGTCGTCAACAACGACCAGGCAAACGACGGCCCACAGTCGCTCACCAACTTCGCACAAGACGTGCAAGCGCTGCGAGATTCTGGGCAAAATTCCTATCGATTTGGCGTTGAAATGGCGCGACTGTTTCCCACGCGTGCAAGCTGGGATGCGTGCCGCAATGCGATGGGGGATCTGCGCTCACGGCAACAGGCTTGTCGGATGGCGGCGGATGCCAACGGGCTGCGCTACTACCACGACCTCCTCCGCGCGCTTCGAATGGCCAACATCACCCCCATGGTCACCGTGCATCACTGGGTCATGCCCGACTACCTCGCGGACCCGCGAATGCCGGCGGCCACGCAGGGCTGGATGAATGAGCGAATGCGCACTGAGATGCCCATCTACGCGGGATTTTTGGGCTTCGAGTATGGCGGCGAAGTGGACTGGTGGATCACGCTCAACGAGCCGTTGGTGCTCGTGCTCGCGGGGTATCTTGACGGAAGATTTCCGCCAGGCAGAATGCTGGATTTTGATGGTGCAACGACGGTCATGCGCAATTTAATTTATGCGCACGCTGGGATGTATGACGCGATCAAGGCAAACGATACAATCGTGGCCAACGCCGTGGGTCCAGTGACGCCCGCACCGGCGGCTTACGTCTCGATCGCGCACCACATCCGTCGGTTTTTTGGAGCTAACCCAGCGTCTGCAAATGACACCCGCGCAGCACTCAAAGCCGACTGGCTTAACCACAAGCTCTTTGTCGAGGCCGTCACCCGAGGCAACCTCGACAGCGACGGAGACGGCACTGTCGGTCCAGGCGAGCCAATGAACGACCCCGCCCTGCGAAATCGCTTGGATTTTCTCGGGATCAACTACTACGGAATCACGACCTTTCGAGCCAACGCAGCCATCCCGCTGATCGGCGGTTTGCCCGTCCCCGAAGAGCGCGAACGAGGTCTGCCAAAGACGGATTTTGGCTGGGACATCTACGCTCGTGGGCTCGAAGAGATCTTGACCGCCTATGGCACTGAATATCGCTTACCCATTATGATCACTGAAAACGGCCTCGCGGACGCTTCGGATCAAAACCGTCCTCGGTATTTGCTCGAACACGTCGGCGCGATGCTCGCTGCGATGCAACGCGGCACCCGGATCTTGGGGTATTATCACTGGGCGCTGATCGACAATTTTGAGTGGGCGAGCGGATACTGCCCGAAATTTGGGCTCTTTTCTGTGGACCGCAACGACCCCATGCGCCGGCGCACTGCCCGCCCCAGCGCGATGCTCTATCGCGACATCATCCGCGCCGGAACCACCACGGACGCCCAGCTTGCAGCTCAGCCAGCCTACCGAGCACCCGGCGCGATCTGCGCTTCTGTGCCCAGCGCGGCGGCGCCCGACGGGGGAGTTGCAGACGCCCGTTGACAGCGGCGCGACCTTGTCTAACGCTCGCGCCCATGAAGACAGTCGCAGTTCTCGGATCAGGCACCGTCGGCCAGGTATTAGCGGACGGATTTTTAAAACACGGTTACGCCGTCATGCGGGGCTCGCGTGAGCCCGCAAAGCTCAGCGAATGGCAGGGTAAAGCCGGCAGCAGTGCGTCCACGGGCACTTTCGAAGAAGCAGCGAAGTACGGACAAATTATCGTACTCGCGGTGAAGGGGACGGCCGCGGAGGCGGTGATTCAAGGTCTCTCAGCAGCGGCGCTCGCAGGAAAGACCATCCTTGATGCCACAAACCCAATCGCTGATGCCGCACCCACTAACGGCGTGTTGTCCTACTTCACTGGGACCAACGACTCATTGATGGAGCGCCTGCAAAAACACGCGCCAACCGCGAATTTTGTGAAGGCATTTTCGTCCGTTGGCAACGCGATGTTTGTCAATCCGGACTACAATGGTGTGCGACCCACGATGTTTATTTGCGGCAACAGCGAGAGCGCAAAGGCCGAGACCACGGGTGTTCTTGATCAGTTCGGCTGGGATTCAGCCGACATGGGCGCGGTCGAAGCAGCACGAGCGATCGAGCCACTCTGCATGCTGTGGTGTATTCTGGGCTTCACGAAAAACTCGTGGACCCACGCGTTTAAGCTCCTGAAGAAGTAGCTGCGTTTTGAAATAGCGCACACGTCACGGGGATCGCTGGACGCACGCCGAGAGATCTTTCATCCTTGCGCAGTGAGTCCAACTGACACGCGCGCCGATCCTCGACACAGCACAGACGTGTACGCGTCCGCGATCGAGCAACCGTTGGTCGTTGGCGTGTCGTCTTCGCAGAGCGCGAGCGATCCGGCAGCGGCTGTCGCGCTGAACTGGACAGAGTCGCTAATAAACAGTGCATTCGAGGCCCGCTTTAGGGTTCTTTCAGTGAACTAAAGCATCACAACGCTGAT
>JANNCG010000715.1:0-8991 GCA_031386385.1 Myxococcales bacterium | reverse complement strand
GGGGATGACCATCGATTACGGTCCCTACGGTTGGATTGAGCCGTTCGATCCAGAGTGGACTCCCAACACCACGGACGCGCAAATGGGCCGATACAGCTTCGGCAATCAGCCCCGAATCGCGATTTGGAATCTCATGCAGCTCGCAACGGCCCTCGCGCCGCTGTGCCCCGACGTGGGCCCGCTGAAGCAAGAGTTGATCACCCTCACTCGGCGCTTTGACAAGAAGCTCTACGAGATGGGACTGAGCAAGCTAGGGCTGCTCGATTCACGTGATGAATTACAGCAAAAACAAGACGAGTTGCTCATTCACAAAATGTCAGACTTGCTCATGGCGGTCGAGACAGACATGACCTTCTTTTTTCGCCTCCTCGCAAAGTTGCCTACCGATTCTTTGATGACCCACGAGCAGATTCAGCTGCACTTTGCTGACTGTTTTTATGCGCCCGCAAAACGCTCACACGTTGAGCAAGAGCAGCTCACTGAATGGGTGCACAGCTACGTCGCGCGGACCCGAAGAGATGGCCTCAGCGACCAAGCCCGCGCCAACGCGATGAACAAAGTTAACCCTATATATGTCCCGCGCAACTATCTACTGCAAGAGGTCATTGAGCGCGTTGAGAATGGCGACACCAACGCGATCGCTGAGCTGATGGATGTCCTCCGCAATCCGTACATCGAGCAACCGGGGCGTGAGCATTTCGCAGAAAAACGTCCAGAGTGGGCGCGCTCTCGTGCAGGCTGCTCAACGCTTTCGTGTAGCTCGTGAGTGGTCAGACCGCTTAACTTCTTCGGTCGCTGGGGCTGCGTCGTCCCGAGCAACTTGGACGCGAACCCCCTTCGCCTCAAGCTCTGCAGCGTGTGCGAGAACTGCCACCGGGGGGACGCGAGGGAGCGTGATCCACTGCATTCCGAGCAGCAAAACACCGAGGACTAGCACCCCGGTGAGAAACGTCCCGTAGCCCAGCAGCGCCGCTGGTATGGCGAGCAGTAGCAATACGACGACCAACGGAGTTGTGCAGCCGGTGACCCACTGCTCTGGGACCTTGCCTGACAAATAGACGGCGCCACCCTCAGGTTCAACGGGATCAACAGGATACGAAAACGACGAGCGAAACGGTCCATCCGTTGGCGGAACGATTCGGTGAGTTGTGCTCGCAAGAAGATAGATCTCGCTGCCAGTTTTCAGCGAAAAACTAAACAGGCTCTCGATGCCGGTGTCGCCAGTGATGGCGCGGACAAATGTGCGTTCGGCACCGACAATCCCAAAGGTTTTCAGTTTGGTCCCTGCTCGAACCATCAGTCGAGTTCCTGATGGGAGTTCAACAGTAAACCCGTCCGAAATTAAGTCCGGGGCAGCGCTCAGCTCGGTCTGCTTCTCGGCAGAGTTACCGAGGTTGACAGTGGCCCGGTCGTCACTGACAACCTTCGCCTTCACGATGAATATTCCCTGAGATATTTCGCCTGTTCCGTCGCTAAGGACGCTCGCCCACGCTCGCCCACGCCGACCGCCAATACGCTCAACCCAGGCCATCAGGGCAAGGGTGGAGGTGAGCGCAATCAACGCGGGGGCGATTCCCATCGATGCAACGATATCACAGACGCGGTAAGCTTCGAAAGCTTAGGAGCCGCGTGAACTCGAACAATCCAAAAATGAAGGGGGCCATTTTTGCGGAGTACCTTCGGTGGTACGCAACCGTGTACGACGGAGCGAGGCTTGCCCGCGCGATTCGCGACAACCCCATCTGTCGCGAGGGTGGCCTCACGGCCGAGCCTCCCGTGTTCGGAATTGTCCCCAGCATCTGGTATCCAGCTCGTGTTTGTCACGCGGTCCTCGATGCAGCTACATTGGGTATGAATGATATCGAGAAGACACGGTTCGTCGTTGATGGGACGCAATTTGTCGCCGACAAGCTGATGTCCGGACTGTACGCCACGCTCGTCCGATGGATGGGAACGCCTGAGCGATTTAGCGCCCACATCCAATCCGGATGGAACCAACTGCACACCAGCGGCGAGCGCGAAATTCGCATCGTAAAGCCCGGCGAGGCGCTCTCGTTGGTTCGCGCATGGCCGGGTCATCACCCATTGCTCTGTCGCATGATTCACGAGACCGCCCGATCAGTCTTTGCCCGCATGGGCATTGGGACTGTGACCTCGTCTTTTGAGAACTGTGTCTCGTTGGGCCACCATGAATGCGTAGCGCGCTTGCAGTGGACAAAACATCGGTAGCTTGTGTCGCGTGGCGCAAATAGCGTGGACGCCGAGGGCGCGAAGCGCTTCAATGGTCAGTCGAGTGTGACTGCCGAGGCTCCAAAAATGAAAGGTGCAATGCTTGCGGAGTATCTCCGTTGGTATGCCACGCGCCACGACAGCGAGCGGCTTGCGCAACTCATCGGTGACAGCGCCGTCTGCATTGCGGCGGGGCTCACGGTAGAGACCCCGGTGTTTGGCATCGTCTCGAGTGTCTGGTATCCAGCGCCGGCTTTTCACGCGGTTCTCGAAGCCGCGACGTGGGGAATGAACGACGAAGAAAAAAACCGGCTTGTCGTCGAGGGCACCGAGGTAGTCACCGAGAAAATGTTTCGCGGAATGTACGAGGTCCTCTTTCGACTTCTCGCGACGCCAGAGCGCTACAGCACACACATTCAACGCGCGTGGAATCAGCTTCACACCAGCGGCGCTCGCGAGCTTCGAATCACCAAGCCCGGCGAAGCGCTCTCGTTTGTTCGATCTTGGCCTGCACATCATCCACTTTTGTGCGCAATGGTCCATGAGACCACCCGCGCTGTGTTTTCGCGCATGGGGATCGGCAAGGTTGTTGTTCGGCGAGAGCAGTGCGTCTCAAAGGGCCACCACGAGTGCGTGGCGCGCGTGCATTGGTCTGCTACGGATTAGACTCTCGCTTCGCCTTCAGCTTCAAGACCCGTTGGTGGCGTTTTGCCGTCAAGTCTTCGCTCGGCTTGCGCCCTGGCAACGAAGGTTGCTCTGAGTGATCCGCCTCGTCGGGTGCCGCGTTTGCACCGAGCTCAAACACCGTGACCTCGCGCCGCGCCCGAGCACCGAGTCGCAAGGGCATCACAGCGGCTCCAACCCCCGCGCCGACATACACGGCTCCGGTGACCTCTTCGCCCACTGAGCGGGTCCCGTAGAGGCCATGCACGTACTTGTGACCGCCGACCTTTCCGATCGCGATCTCGTGCAGGCGCGCGACGGTGATCTGACCGGCATGTGTGTGGCCAGAGAGTACTAACGGAACCCCCTCGCGCCACAGCCCATCAGCCTCTTCGCCAATGTGTGACAGCCCGAGCGTTGGAAGCGAGCGATCCAACATCTTCACCGCACGCGCGCGATCGGCGTGGCCCGTATAAGCGTCATCGAGACCGAGAATTTGCAGCTTTTGTCCACGGATTGTAATCGTCGTCACGTCGTTTGTGAGCACCTCAGCGCCGGACCGTCTAAGCGAATTTCTGACCTCGTCTGCACCGCTCCAGTAGTCGTGATTGCCGAGGACGCAAAAGACCGGGACGTGCAATCCACTAATCACCGCACGAAGCGCGTCCAAGAATTTCTGTGAGTGACAGACAAAATCCCCTGTGATGACAACAAAATCAGGCCGCTCTTGGTTTGCGAGCTCAATGGCAGCAAACTGCGCCTCCATCGGTGTGACGCGGCCAACGTGCATGTCCGTCAGGTGCACAACACGAACACGATCGAGTGACCGGGCATAGTGCGCGGGTCCGGCAAAACGGCGAATCACGAACTTATCGATCACGGAGGTTTTGCCACCAAGCGAAACACCGACGAATGCCATGCACGCGAGCATAGCGCGCCGAGTCGCGAATAAAGGACAAAATGAAAAATCACGGAGAGAAAAGGCGCGCCAGCTACGATGTCCTGCCGTTAGACGATTGGCACGTTGAGTATTGCTACCGCCCGTGCCAAGCGGGACTCGAACCCGCATCTCCAGATGGAAAATCTAGAAGTAAGCCAACGCTGTACTGCTCCGAGATGTGTGCTTAGAGAGAGTTTCGATCGTTGACTCACAAGAAGAGAAAAGACGCCGCAGGTGTTTTTTAGCGCTCTATCCGCTGAGCTACACGAGCAAAGAAAGCTCGTGATGGGACTCGAACCCATGACCTCTCGATCCATAGTCGAAGTAACCCGCAACTGTACTGCTTCTGGTGAGTGAACGATCGAAACTAGTTCTGTGCTGACAATTTGCTGTTCATTATCTGACCCAAGGTTATTAAAAATGCAACTCAACTGCGGTGATGGACAAACTCGAAGAGAATAGACGCCTCAAGTGTGTTTCTCTGCTGCTCTACCGACTGAGCTACGCTCGCCAACAAATGCCACGACACTCTTCGGCGCTATGACAGTGGTGCGAGCGGAAGGACTCGAACCTCCGACCCTCGGTTTGGAATTGAAGTAACTCAAAACTGTACTGCTTTGAATTTGGCCATCACCGCCGTTGAATCGCGACTGAAAAATCAATGGAGAGAAAAAGCGCGCCAGCTCTCTTATCGACGTCCTACCAATTAGACGACCGGGCTGAGCGTATCTCTACGCGCAACACCAGGCAGGACTCGAACCTGCATAGTCGGAACCTTAATCCGAAGTAAGCCAACACTGTACTGCTCCACACGAAACCAAATGAGTGAGCCCAACGGGATTTGAACCCGTATTGCCTGAGTGAAAATCAAGAGGCCTAACCCTTAGCCGATGAGCCCATTTGTTACCGACGGTCACGACGGGAGTCGAACCCGCTCACACACGGATGACAACCGTGCCGCTGTGCCTGAATAGCGTCCGAGACCAGAAAAATCCCCCCCATAACGCTTATGCAGCGTTGCCTCGATCATAGCCGAGGTAGTCCATCCACACAGGATGCTCGACGGCCTCAACTCCAACGGCCGGCATGTACCGGGGCCGCACGGGCTTTCGCTCAAGCCGAAAACCAACCTGCTCTACAGTTCGGTCAGCCTTCAGCGTGTTGCAGTCACCACATGCGGTCACAATGTTGGTCCAGTCCGTAAGACCACCTCGCGAACGAGGAATCACATGGTCAAACGTCAACTGGCCCAGCCCCGGTCGGGCACCGCAGTACTGACAGGCGAACCCATCTCGGCGGTACACGTTTGCACGGCTGAACTTCACACCATTCTTGGAGCGACCTCGGTTGTGTCGGCGCAACCGAACCACGGATGGCATGTCCATCACGGTGCTCGGGCTACGGACCTCACCGTCGTACGCCTCTAGTAGGTCGGCCTTACCGAGTACCAAAAGCGTGACGGCTCGCTCCCAAGGGATAACTTTCATGGGCTCGAAGCCCGCGTTCAAAAGTAGTGTTGAGTTCATTGGAGTTCATCCTTACCTATGTATGTTCATTTCGTTTCTCTGTGTGGTGAGGGCTCCGCCCAAAGGACCAACACACCATTGTGTCGATGACTTTGTGAGCAGAGCAAAACTGGATCGCTGTTTATTGTTATCTGGACTCAAGGTTAATTTTGTCCTGCAAAAAATCTAGCGATTAGTGCGCTGAGTGGGAGTCGAACCCACAAAATACGGTTTCTAAGACCGTCGCCTCTTCCGTTTGGCTACCAGCGCGTGATGTGAAAATGTTGTTGCTACTTGCAGCTCCGTACCGTCGCTTAACCGACGGAAAAATATTGGGAGCGGCATGAGTGGGTAGCCGCCTTAGGTCGGTGACGCTGTACGGATTCCCCTCCATACGCGTGTCCGACGCTCGGAACTTCTCTTTGCGAAGCGTTGGCATTGAGCTCCAACGTTGCTCCGGTGCATGGAGCGGGACTTGAACCCGCATATGTTCGGCTTTTGAGACCGATGTCTTTGCCAATTTGACTACCCACGCAACGAGCGCTGCAAGTAACAACAACATATAGATTATGTACCCCCAACCATTCGACGCCAGATCCGCTTCAGTCCCCCGGTACTGTGGACAGATCACGTCCCCCAATCGCACATCAACTCTAGGACCACGTCCTAGAACCGAGCACGAATGTCATCAAGCGTCGCTGCGACTGGCACCACAGGCTCTGCGGTTCGGTATACACCTGACGCATCGCTTGCGAGAGCCGCAGCCTGAGCATGGGCTGACTCGAAGTCAACCACCGTGCGAAGGATCTTCTCGCTGAAACCAGAGACAAGATTCACTCGCGAATCGCTCGCCGAGAGCGCACTCTTACCGTACCCCACCAAGTCGATTGAGTGCACAAACAACGCAGGATTCACCTTCTTGCGGTACTCTGCGACCGCACCGGACAGCGTGTTAGAGCCGCCCGTTGAGTCGTAGCACTGCATGTCGCTGAACACGATCAAGCGGTCCACGAACATCTTCTTCGCGAGCATCAACTCGATCACGCGGTGTGCGTTGGTCGAGTGACCGACATTCGTCGACGCCTGCTTGCTCATCGCCGTGAGGATCTTCTCGTTGGCCGACAAGGGCACAAGCGCTGCCTGCTCACCGAAGACGAACACGTGTCCGTCGTCAGAGATCCGAAGCGCCATCGCGGCCAAGAGGTTTGCCGCAGCTTGCGCCGTGACGATACTCTTAGCCGACACTGGCGAGCCCATCGAGCCAGAGTTATCCGACGCGATCGCGGTCACACCACTGATACGCGGAAGTGCCCGCGCCGAGTGCGCAAGCGCCGCATCGAGGGCGTCAGCCACCACTCGATTTGGACCCTGCAACACACCGGCGTCGAGCAACATCTTCCACGCTGAGTAGAACCGAAATGGAAGCTGCTTTGATCGCTCAACTTCCTTGGGATCTGCCAGTCGCTTTGCTAATGACCCGGGGTCAATACCGGCCTGCAACAGGTTGCGAAGGTTTCGCAAAAGCGCCATGTAGCCCATCTCTGGAACCGCAAGCTCCCACACTTCTTTCTTCGAACCAAACTGCGACAGGACCACCTCCCAGTTAGCGTGAGAGGTCCGAATCAAAGCTCGCGCCTCGTCGTCCAAGACGTTCTTCTTTGCCAACGCCTTGCGAGCGGCGATCACTGGCATCGCTGCCGGGTCGCTCACCTCGCCCGTCATCAGGTACTTGTACACGCCCTGCGGCAGCGCACGATCCTTCGAACGGTCGATCATCTTCAAGACGTCTGCAAACGTGGGTCGCTCAGCTGAGTCGTACTTCATCAACTGCGACTCAGAGAACTTCGAGAGCGCGTCTGCCAGTCCCCGCTTGAGCGAGTTGGGCAGCTTCTGTCCGTGCTGGTTCGCACCCACGCCGTTTGCAAACAGCGCCAAGTGCGCGGCGAAAACCTGCCGAACCTCATCCGCACGCATCACAATCTTACTTGCGTACGCACGAACAAACGGCTTGGTCTTCGGCTCGTTAGCCGCCACGGCCAACAGGATCTGCGGGGTCGTTCGGATGTTCATCTCCGACCGTGCCCACAGGGCCAGGGCCAGTAGATCGCGGGGGTTGTCGCCACGAGCGATCTCCTGCGCCGTCACGAGGATCGCCGCGGCCTCCGTGCTCAACGGCTCAGCGGTCGCGACAGCGTCTTTCGATGCCTTCGCGCCCTTCGCGCCCTTGGGAGCCGTAGCTGCCTTGGACGCGGGGGTTCCGTAGTAGGTAGGCTCGTTCCAAAACGAGCTGCCGAGCATCGTGAGCATGCGGACGGATGGGTCGGCGACGGAGAAGGCCTGCCCACCAGCTTTGTTGACGCTTAGCTCTGCGTTTGCCACTGCGCTCAAAGACTTGTTCTTGGCGTGAGCGCCCTTCGCCATTGCCAACTTTGCCATGGGAATATCCTCTTATTTGAAGTTCTCGCACAATGAATAAAGAAAGTCTGCGCGCCCCTTTGTGCGAAGCGGAACGCACCAACGAATGAAAACCACACAACCCATAAGCTATAGAGGCTCACGTCGAGAAAAAGCGCCAAGAGGTTTTGGTGTCGTGTTTTAACGAAGTAACTCTTGGCTGTACTGCGACGGTGAGGCTTGCACCTTAGATGGGCTGCTAAAATTGCCACGGCGGCCCCCTGAGCGGACTAAAGCGCACTCAGGTTTCGCATGCGCATGGTCGCAAACGAATGACTGGCCTATTCATCTACAGACGGATGAGTAGTGTCGAGGCTCTCACCCATCGATCGAGCGAACCGATGAGTGAGAGCCCTGTTCCAAATCTCATGCAGGATTGCCCGTGCATGAGCTCTGGTGGTTTGCCCGAAGGGTCGATAACCCAACAGAAAAACCCGCAAACGACAGCGACGGAGAAGGGACTCGAACCCATATCATCCTGGTTAACAGCCAGGCGCTCAGCCTTTGAGCTACTCCGCCAAATGGACGACGCTTCTGTCAAAAAGCGCCGTCTGCTTGCCACCGGACCTCTGCGTGAGCATCGGTGTAGTGGCAACCGTAAATGAAACAGCAAATTGTCAAAGATCCGGTGTGCCAACACAGCGCTTGAAGCGCCGCTGCACGGGGTGAAATTGTTGTGTTTGAGAAGCAAAAGTTGTGTGTTTGAGAAGTGTGTTAGACGCACGTCTCCCGCACGACAACTTCTCTGTTTGAGTAAGCGCCGTTAGGACCGAGTCGGACCGAAGGTCCGCCGAGTGGGATTGGCAAAGTGTTGCAGGTCGCCAGAAGGGTCGTGGCAGAGGAGCTGGGCTGAGTGCCGAGGGCTCTTGGAGCCGGTGACACCGGACTCCGAAGGGCCAAATGCAAAAAGCCGACTCTGCATGGAACCTCTTTTGTCCAGCGGAGTCGGCCTCGTTTATCGAGCCCTTGTTAGAAGCAACTTAGAGAGTGAGCGGGTGCCCTTTCGGGATCTGATCACTCTTTGGTTGTCCAACTCCGCTGGGAGCATCTGGATCGCGAATAACTGCAAAAACTTGGAGCTGATTCGCTAGATTCTCTGCCCTATCTGCTGGATTGTGTTCTTTCGAACCTCTGCCGGTCTTCTCGGTCAGTTCTGTGTGTCCTGGCTGTCGCGCAACGCCCATCGTCCGGCCCATGCCA
>JANNCG010000434.1:0-2178 GCA_031386385.1 Myxococcales bacterium | reverse complement strand
CAAAGACGCGCTTGACCGCGCGGACTGGTCGACGGTAGCAAATGCGATTCGTGAGCAATATATCAATCGGATTGAGCCGCAGTGCAAGAAGTACCCACGCTATCGGATCGCATACTTCGGCACTGCACCCATCGCGTTGACGTTTTATTTGGGCACCCTGATTGGCACTTGGCAGCAAGTCGAAGTCTTTCAACATCACCACGTACGCCGAGCTTGGAGGCACGACCACGACCCCGAGCACCAAGCACCAAAGCTGCTCCCGACGCAATGGAGCACCGAACGTGCGGACGCGCGCGCAGGAGAAGCCGTGATCCGCGTGTCTACGTCGCACCAAGTGGATCGCGCGAAGACTCAAGAAGTGATCCTCAACGCCGTAGTCGCCGTTGATATTGCCCTCGAACACCCCACAGAGGATGCTTTTGAATCCACCGCAGAAATGACCCCGGTGCTCGCTGCATTCAAACACGCGCTTGACCAAATCGCGGACCGCTTCACCGGCGTGCACACCATCCACCTGTTCGCATCGACGCAACCGGGAGTGACTTTCTTGATGGGCACGCAGTTTAACCGGCGAATTCACCCGCAGATTCAGACTTATCAATTTCAACGCGGAGACACGACACACCATCGAACCGCGGTGCTTATCGGTGCCAGCAGCGCACCCGCGCCGCGTGAGCTCAGCGCCGAAGACATAGCGCAAGCACAACAAGACCGCGTGACGCTCAACGACACCCTCATCGGACTCGATCAGCACGTGAGTACGCAGGGGTACCAAACGCAGGACAATTGGGGCCAAAACGTCCTTGAGAACAACAGTGACGTCCTGACTGGATCGTGGCGCAACATGCCGTCGCTGCCCTCTACGCTGCTCGGCTTGACGCGTGTTGATCTGAAGACGCCGGCTGTTCAAGACGCGTTTGTGCTCGATGCGAAGAGCGACCAGTGGCAGCTTGATGGCGGTTGGTTGCGGCATCTCGCTGCTCGATTGCTCGATGTTCAAGCGCGAAATAGCGCACTGCGAATGCTACTTTTGCACGAGGCCGTCCACCGCGGACCGCAACGACTCACAAAGACGAGCAGCGAAGGTATCGGTCGCTTTGGGCGGATCCTCGAAGAGATCGACTATCAAGCCGACGTATGGGCCATGTTGCACGAGCATCGCCTGTGGAACGATCGCACCCAATCCACGCGCAGCTATTTTATGCAGCTCATCCGCAACGCCACCGAGTGCATGTGGGCCTTTGACGACCTTGGCGCGCGACTGCAAAAGATTCAGCCTCGAAGGCTGCATCGGTATCTGCTCTGGTATTGGCAGTATCTGCAATTGGAATTCGGCGTGCGCCTGGGCAAGGAGATGACCCTTCGCGACATTGCGACAGTACTCGCTCAGCGACCGGTGCTCGAGATCGCGGGGCCCGAACTTCTCACACAGAACGATCGCGTGTACTTTCGGTTATCGCACCTTCGTGATCCCGAACTCGCCGTCTATCATCAAGGCCAGTTGTTTAGGCATGGTCCGCGGATGGGGTTTCAGATTGCGGAGCTTTTTGCAGCGGTTGAAGCTCGCAACGGAGAGCAAATACTCAGCGTGTTGCGCGGGGCGTTTGAGCAGACGATAAACGGCGACCTGCGCTGAGAGTGTGCGAGCAGCGCAGCGCTCAGCTGCCCGAAGGCGCCACGATTGCACGCTCAATCATCGGTGACCCTGGCGAGACATCGGCAATCCAACCCCCTACTCCACCAGCTGCCCACCACAACTACTCCCGTCGCCCGCGGTGCACCCAAAGCAGTGATCGCCTGTCACAATCCGTCGTTTGGCCAAAAGCTCTGCCGAAAAATCCTCAAGTCGTGTCGGCGCATCGATCACCTCAAGGTCCAGCATCTGGTTAAAATCGCAGTCAAACAGCCGACCATCCCAGCTTACGCTCACCGCTGAGCGACACATCAACCCGCCGAGGGTCCCGTGATTAAACGCCGCCTCCAGTGACGCTTGATAATCTTCAAGTTGTCCGGTGCGATCGAGCCAGTCTCGAAAGCGTTTAATGGGCATGTTGGTGAGAACATACAGCTGGTCAAAGTGCACTCCGTGCTTGCCGGCGAGCTCTAGCTTGTACTGCGCTTGAAGCGCCGACTGTGAGCCCGGAAGGTAGGCCCCCACAGGGTTGTGCATCAGCGACA
>JANNCG010000433.1:0-12486 GCA_031386385.1 Myxococcales bacterium | reverse complement strand
GGCAGCATGGGAAGGCCAAACCGCTTCGCATTGCTGCGCGCAGTGACCTTGTCTCCCCATGCCCGCATCGCGTCCGGGGATGGCCCAATCCACGTGAGCTTGCACTTGCGCACGGTCTCAGCGAAGTCTGCGTTTTCAGACAAAAAGCCATAGCCGGGGTGAATCGCGTCAGCACCAGTGATCTCTGCTGCAGCGATAATGGCCGGGACGTGAAGATAGCTCTGTCTGGGATTTGCCGGCCCGATACAGACCGACTCGTGTGCAAATCGTACGTGCAAGGCCTCTGCGTCGACCTCAGAGTGCACAGCCACGGTGCGAAGTCCCAGCTCGCGACACGCGCGAATGATGCGCAGCGCAATCTCGCCACGGTTGGCGATGAGAACTTTTTTGAACATTAGTTTTTGCGAACCTTGAAGAGCTTCTCGCCGTACTCGACGGGCTTGCCGTTTTCGATCAGAATCTCAACGACGGTTCCGTCGACATCGGACTCAATCTCGTTCATCAGCTTCATCGCTTCAACGATGCAGAGCACGGCGCCGCGCTTCACGACACTACCCACCTCGACGAAGGTCTTCGCTGCAGGAGAAGGGGCACGATAAAACGTGCCCACCAGCGGCGAAGTCACCTCAACCACGTTAGCGTCATCCACTACCGGAGGCGGAGGCGGAACACTCGGTCGCCCCACCGCGTCCGCGTATCCCGTAGGCGTCGTGGCAAACTCTTTCGCCCCCGTCGCCATCGGAAACCCAGGAGCCACCGCCGCCGACCCACGCTGAGTCGTCGTCGCTCGCTCCAAAACAATGCTCTGCTCGCCTTGGTGAATCTCAAGCTTGCTGAGATCATAGCGTCGCAGTGCGCGCATCAATGCTTTGAGTTGTTGAAGGTCAATATCCATCTGATCGACCCGGGGGTATACACTATCTCAACCCGAGAGAATACGTACCAATTGCTCTAACCCCATGCGGTAACTGTCAAATCCAAATCCCTCAATCCGCCCCACACACGCGGCCCCAGTGATGGATTTGTGCCGAAATTCTTCACGCGCGCTGGTGTTGCTCAAGTGCACTTCAATCACCGGCAACGCGACTGCACGCAGTGCGTCATAAAGTGCGACGGAGGTATGGGTGTAGCCAGCAGGGTTAAACACTACCCCCGCGTGCGTGAGCCGACAGTCATGAAGCTTATCGATCAACAACCCCTCACTGTTGGACTGAAACGCGTCAAGCCGCACCCCAAGACCATCGGCGATGATCTCAAGCTGTGCGTTGATCTCTCCAAGAGTAAGCGCCCCATAGATGCTCACCTCACGAGTGCCCAACAAGTTGAGGTTGGGCCCGTGAAGCACCAGGATGCGCTTGGATTTTTCGCTCATTGCGAGAGGACTACCAGAGCGGCGCTACTCTAACGCGCTTAAAATCTTCGGAGCGACCAGGCGGAGAAGAAAGCGGGCTTTGCCGTAGTTTCCGTCGGGGTTAATCACGAGGGCTAAAAAATAATCGGCGTTGAGCACGCGCACAATGAGCGTGAGCTTCTCAGCTTGCACCGTGAGCTCTTTGGCCACACCGGCCTCTACACTCTCAACAGCTTTGGCCAAACCTTTGAGAAGGACGGAGGTCTCCATTCCGATCGTCTCAATGTTGATCTCGCTGCCATCGCGCACAAAACTCTCGACAGCAATACCGTCAAAGCCCATTAAGAGCCCGGCAGCCCCACCTTCGGTATGCTCGACCACGTCGCGGATAGCGTCTTTAAACATCGCGGCAATGGTGCCAGTGTGCATTTCAAACGGTCAAGGATTCAGCAGAAATTGCGACCGGATTTAGTTAACGCAACCCCATTTTCACTCTTCGAGCGCCTACTTTGGTGGTTGGGGGCGATTCTGTGCATTGTTTGGGTGGCACCTTGGGGTCCGTTGTATTGGGACTCGTTTGGTTATGTCACGCAGGCGGTCACCGGGCAGGTCGGTGGCCTTTTTTTTGGCAGGCCACTGTTTATCCTTCTGTCTCACGAGATCTTTTCGCTCGCTGAGAGGGCCAATGTTTCACTCGACTCGGTCGAGCCGCTGCTTCGTGGAGTGTGGACCGCGGTCAGCGCGCTGAGCGTTGTGTGTACGTTGGTGCTTGTGCGATCGCTTGGCTACAACGCAACCACTGCGCGCTGGAGCGCCCTCGCGATGCTCACTTCGCCAGCTTATTTGCACGCTTCGGGCGCGGTCCTCACGGACGGTCCCGCGCTGACGGCGATCTTGTTGAGCACTTGGTTGTCCTTGCGTGGTGCACAATCAGCCAAGCAACACACAGTGAGCATGCTCTGGTTTTTGAGCGCGGGCGTTGTCTTGGGGTTGGCCTTTGGGCTGCGTGAGTCGTCGGTCTTTCACGCGCTCTCACTCGTCGGGATCGCTTTGTGCTTATGGCGCACAGAGTCTTGGCGCGCGTCGATGCGTGCGGTTGGGTGGTGTGTGTTGGGCTTGGTTTTAACGAGCGCGTTGATCTTGCAGTGGGCTCATGAGCAGCCGGGCTGGTTGAGCACCGTGCACAACTGGCAGAGCGCGATGCAGCGCGAGCGGGCGCAGCATCCGTACTCATTGAGAGACACGGCGATGTACGTCGTGTGGCTGTTTGCGCTGGGGCCCGTTGCGTTGGTGGCAGCGATCGCACAATTGCGAAAGTGGAGCGTGAATCGCTCGACAGATCGCTCACTCAATGCGTTGATGATCGTGGTGGTCGCAGGCGTTTCGGTGCTCGAGCTGCTGTTGCTCGGAGTGTATCAAGACATTGGGTTTTCGCCTCGGTACTTGCTTCCGACGCTTTCGGGGGCCATCGCACTGCCGGCGGGAGTATATTTTGCGAGTTATCTGCAGCGTCCTGTCGCGAAGCGTGTGGTGGCTGGGCTGATGATTTTGGTTGTGGTGATTGCCGGGCCTGCACTTCGGTGGCAGCAGCGGTCGCTGCGAAGAGCGATTGATGCGACGTCTTCGAGACTTCGTACGGCAGCGCCTTCGAGTGTTGTGGTGACGGGGCAAGTGTGTCCTGCGGTGCAGCTCGCGACACGGCTCGCCCGGGTGCAAGCGCGGCGCGATGGGATGGCACTCCCGCAGTGGACCACCGTGTGTCCTGGATGGGATTGGCCAGATGATTTGCAGCGCGTATTGGATGGACATCGGGCTGCAGGCAAGACGGTGATTGTGGACTTGCGCGAGAGCGTGTGGGTGGGCGCGCGGCAACGTGAGGCGCTTGCGCAAGCGCAGAATTATGTGCAGAGCGATCACGGGGCGCTACCCGCAAACACGCTGCGAGTGTGGCGCGAGTAAAAAGTTGTTACGGTGCTCCAAAACCGCCGGAATAATCGGCGGCGATACGGGGCGCTGGATTGCCATCAGCTGTGTATTGCCCGCCGAAAAAAAAGTAGCCCGCGACGTAGGGTGGTCCCCACGACACAGCACCGCTAGACGATGCGTCAAACCATGTGCCCACATCGCTCTCGAAGCCTACAGTCAACGAATTGGTCTCGACGCGCCAGAAATGCACTGCCAAGCGGGCGCTCCCGCCGAAGAGCCCCACGGGAGTTCCAAACAACGTACTTAGGTATCCGACGATTGGGCCGAGCGCGGCACTAAAATACCGGCGCACGGTATAATCGACGTACAAATTCATCCGCGCATACGAGAAAAAAGCGACCGTCGAAGCAGACGCTTGCCAGTCAATCGCCCAGTTGTCGTTCAACTGGGCTCCGATCCGAAAGAACGCCCCAAAGCAAGTCATGGGGGGTACGCTAGAACGAGGAGTACCGCTCAGCTGTGCCAGGACACCGGCTTGCATCCCACCGCCAATTCGCAAACCAACTCGTGGCGAGCCTCTGCTGGGCAGAGGGGTCATCGCCGCAAGCGATTCCCGGGAGGAGAGCCCCGTGGGTTGCGTTGTCTGGGCGCTCGCGATCGTGCTCGTCAACGACACCGCGATGACACTGCATCGCACAAGCATCGCGTCCGGCTGTCGTTTGGCCATCGTGAGCTTCGCGGTGGCGCTCATCCCGCAACTGAACCACACTCGCGCTCTCGCCGCAACGCTCGGCCGTGACACACGCAACGTGACGACTCACTATACGTGTGATTTCGCAGCACATCGCGATCGGGACATAGCTCCCGGTTTTTCGGGACATAGCTCCCGGTTTTTCGGGACATGTGTCCCGGTTTGGGTACGCTTGCACCCCGAGATGAAAGCAAAGAGAACAGCCCCCACAGTATCCTCAAAGAAGACCACAAAGAAGACCACCGCCACGACGAGCAAACCGATCGTTGTGAAGGTGGACGCCAAACTCAAGACCTTGTGGACCAAAGAGCTCACCGTCTTCAAAGACTCCGTACGCAAAGACGCCAAAGCGTTTGACGAAAAGTACGAAGCCATCGCGAGGATCATTGAGCACGAGCCGCCGTTGTATCTCGCGGGGGGGTGCAAGACGTTTCACGAGTTTGTCGAAAAGTATGTGCACGAAGACGACACACTGGTGCGTCGATGGGTGGATGTGGCCAAGCGCGCAACACCCGAAGAAGAGGCGCTCTGGAGTCCCTCACGACTCGCGATTTTGCTAGGAATCCTCCGAGCCAAGAGCGCTGATGGCGAGCTCCCGGACAAAGTAGCTTGGAGAAAACTCCGCGTAGATCTTCCGGGAGCGAAGGGCAAAGTAAAGAGCGTCCTGGGCGTTGAGGCCACCCTTGCACAGCTTCGCGAGGCCCGCGCGTACATCCTCCGCAAGCTCGACAAGACCCCTAAGCCCACCACAAAATCCGCAAGCCATTTGCTCGAAGCGCTCAAGAGCGCGAGTGTGGACACTCCCTCGGTGGTCTATCGCGACGGCTGGTACACGCTGAAGTTTGCCAGCTATGACTCGCAAAAAGTCTCAGCGGTCCTTGCGACGCTTGATGATTGATGGACGAAGCCCTTGAGTTTTATTGATGGGGGTGTGAATCATTCGTCCCGAACGGAGTTCACTGTGTTGAGAACCGCCTCGCGACGCGTGTCGCTGCAAGCGCTCTGCGCGATTGTTTCTGCTGCGAGCATGCTCGCGCTTGATGGATGTGCGCCGAGAAAACGAACAGCGATTGTGATCGCTGTGGGCAGCGATATCCCGGCGGGCTCGATCACACGAATCGAGCTGACCATTCGCGGGATCACCGCAACTGGCACGATGATGGACATCACCACGCAGCAAGACGTCTTTCACTACGGGACGGGAATGACCAGGACTTTTCCTGGCAATTTGGTGGTCTATCAAGAGCAAAACTTCGTCGGGATCGAGGTCTCTATTGTGGCCGTACCCACCATGGGTGCGGGGCTGATGTTTACCAACCGCGCGCGGGCGAATTTTGTCACGAGCGACTGGCGCCAGCTGGATATGTACCTGCCCTTGCAGTGCACCACCGCCGAGGTGCAGCAGCGCTGCGCTGCAATGAGCGTCGCAGGGATGGAGTTTGTCTGTGGCTCGGTGGACGTGAACAATCCTTGTGTGTCCACGTCGCGCTCAACGTTGCCGCCGTTTAACAACCCAGTGGTGGATGCTTCAACGCCCATGGACGGGGCTCTGACGGATGCAACGGTGGTGGGGCCGGATAGCCCGTTTCCGGCCACACTGCCGCCGGGTTTTCCGTGGGCAGGGGCGGTGATGGGGTCCCAACAGGTTCCCTTTCGGTGGACCCTGCTGCCGGGGGCGACGAGGGCGCGGTTGATTTTGTGCTCGGACATTGAGTGCACAACAACACTCGATGTGATTGAGGCCACCGACCGCGCGACGATCAAGATTCAACCCGGGCGTTATGCCTACAAAATTACGCAAAGCGATGACCAAGGCACTAACGTGGGGCCGGCCCCGATCCCTCACCCGTTTGAGGTCGCTGGCTACGGTCATACCTTTGCTAACGCGATTGGGACCGCCATGTTTTTGAACCCCACCGATTTGGACCGAGACTTTGTGTTCGGCGCAAAAATTCGTGACGTCGCTGGACCGAGGGTTCACGTGGGTGGAGTGGCCGATACGGTGGCTTCAGACAACGCCGCTCTGGTCGGCGCCCCTGCGTTTGGCCGCGCGCTTGCGAACGCGGGCGATTTCAACGGCGACGGATACAGTGACATTTTGATCGCCGCACAGTCCGCTACGGACAGCTCCGCGCGCGACACACATTTGGCGCTTCGAGTGCCCGCCACCACGCCGAGGATGACACGCACTTTTGCTTGGACCCAAGTGCCGTTTCGTCCCTCTGGCGTGTCGATGTTTAGCCCTGCGTGGGCTGTCGCAGGCGGCGGTGACATCAACGGTGATGGCTTTGCAGACGTGGTGGTTGGGATCCCTTCGATTAGTGCCGGAATGGGCAGGGTGCAGGTCCTCTCTGGACACGCCGCGCCGAGCCCCGCGACGATGGCGCAGCAGGCCAGCAGCAGCGCGCCCCTCATGGGGAGCACGCCGTACTTTGGCTCAGCGGTGGTGTCTGGCTGCGATTTTGACGGTGACGGCTACGCGGATTTTGCCGTCGGGTCGACGACGATCGATGGATCACCGCAACCAAGCCCGCTCGGCGTGAAGGTGTTTTTCGGCGGCGCCGGAGGAGCCTATCCGTTTGTTGTCGTTGATCCCCCAGCAGGACCAGGAGTCTCGATGCGCTTCGGCGCAGTCCTCGCGTGTGGGGCTGACATCAATGGTGACGGATTCAGCGAACTGGCGATTGGTGATCCCGACTCACTCAACGCGAGTCGAGCGCTCGTAGGGTCTGTGGGATTGTGGTCTTTTGCACGCAGAATTCCTACACCTGTGGGGCTTATCGAGGGACCAGGGATGAGTCACTATGGGTCAGCCCTCACGATGGGAGCGATCCCCTTCGTCGAGGCGGCCGGCCTGCAAGTGGTTCAAGTGTTGGTCGTTGGCGCTCCCGATGGTGGTCCGGCGGGCGCCGGTGAAGTGACGGTCGTGCGACGAAACACCCAGGGCAACATGGAGCGATTGTTGCGGTTTAATAGCTTTCTTCCAAACGCCCGAGGGGGAACATCCCTTGCGATCGCTGAGGTCAACGGGTACGCCACGGTGGGAAATCCCAACCCACGAGACACGACGATCTTAATGGGAGTTCCGGGGCCCTGTGTCGACAACGCGGGAGCACCGTCAATGGAGTTGGGGTGTATTTATGCAATGGTCCCACGCGGACTTTCGATGGGCGACACCGCAGTGGTGAACAAGCTGCAAGCGTGGGAGCCCGTGACCGGAAACGGCGTTGGAATTTCGCTCGCGCATTGAGCATTGGACGCAGCGATGAACCCCACGAACCCCATAAACCCCATGAGCCCCATGAGCCCATCCCGTTCGTATAAGTATAAACTTATCTCGTTTTCGTTGTTGGCAAGCGCTGCGATCTCGAGCGTGAGCCCCCCAGCCTTCGCGCAGTCGAGCGGACGGCGCGCGCCAATTGAGTCACCGTCGATTGTGGCCGCACGTGCGACGTTTGAGCAGGGCGTTCACCTGCTGCAAGACTCGCAGTTTGCACAAGCAGCCGCGGCGTTTGAGCGGTCGTACCAAGACAACCCCGTGCCAGTGGTGTTGTTTAATTTGGCTTTTGCCTACCGAGGCCAAGGGCGCACGATTGAGGCGCTTCGTACGCTAGAGCGGTTTCTTCAAAACCCAGGTAATACGCCTGCAGATCGAATCACCTCCGCGCGGGACGAGTTAACGCAGTTAACGGCGATGGTCGCGCACGTCAACATCGTGAGGGCCCCAGCATCAACACAGGTGGCGATTGATGGGCACCCAGCTGAGGGCAACCTCGCAGAGATTTTGCTCAACCCTGGAGCCCACGTCATTGAGGGACGCAGCGAAGGCTATCGCCCGTTTCGCCAAGAGATCACACTCGCACCAGGCGCACACGAATCGATCACGGTACGCCTGGCCGAAATCGACGACGCCGGACGCTTGCGTGTCGAGCCGTCCGTCACAAACGCCCGCATTTCGCTTGATGGAGCGCTGATCGGAGTCGGCAGCGTTGAGGTTGGCGCGCACGCGGGGATGCACCGCTTGGACATCATCGCGGAGGGATATCTGCCATTGCATCGGGAGGTGAGGGTTCCCGGAGTTGGGCTGATACGGGTGGATGCACAGCTGCAGCGACCGCGGGCTAATCCATGGCCCTGGCTCGGTCCGGTGATCGCCGTGGGTGCCGCGACCGCGATTGGCCTAAGTATCTGGGGTATCGCAGAAGCCACTCGCGGAGAGGTCGGCCCCTCAGTCCCCAACTGCTGGAACTGCGTCCTCGGACGCTAACCCCCCGCTCAGCGCTGCAAGGTCACCGTGGCTTGCGTGTCTACACCGCGCGAGATGACCCGACCCACTTGGGTCGAAAGAGCGGTGTCGGGATGCGCACGCAACGCTTGCAACAGCGCATCAGCGCTCTCGGGCGCAACACAGAACAGCAGCCCCCCAGAGGTCTGCGC
This sequence comes from Myxococcales bacterium, assembly GCA_031386385.1. Taxonomy (GTDB): domain Bacteria; phylum Myxococcota_A; class Polyangia; order Polyangiales; genus JANNCG01. The sequence continues at coordinate 4,021 of JANNCG010000433.1, read as the reverse complement.
GTCAATCGCGAGCCAAGCCAGCGCCTCATCGACCCCATCGCTCACAACGTACTGCGCGCCCACAAAATCTCGGTTCGCTCGGCTGCCTCCCGGAAGCACTCCCTGCCCCGCCAGCTCGCGCGCTTGCGGAAGCGCCACCAACTGCGCGCTGTGAAGCTCTGCAGAAACCTCAGGGCTCTGCCGAAGCATCTCAAGCAGGTGACCCACAAGCCCATACCCAGTGATATCCGTCGCCGCGTGAATCACGGCGTTTGTGCTTCGCGCCAGGTTCATCGCGGTGGCGTTGAGCGTGGTCATCGAGCGGACCATCTCGCGCACCGCAGGGTCGCTCTCTAAAATGAGCTCGCGCTTCAGCGCCGTTGAGAGCACGCCGGTCCCGAGCGCCTTGGTGAGAATCAGCACGTCACCAGCGACGGCACCGCCTTTGCGCCAGATGCGGTTGGGGTGCACCGTCCCGACCACAGCGAGGCCATACTTAGGCTCGGCGTCGTCGATGGTGTGCCCTCCGATGATGGCGATCTTCGCGAGCCGCGCGATCTCAGCGCCCCCGATCATGATCTCGCCCAAGATGGACAACGGCAGCGTTTTGCTCGGAAAAGCCGCGATATTCAGCGCCACCAACGGTGTGGCTCCCATGGCATAAATGTCAGAGATGGCGTTGGCCGCAGCGATGCGCCCGAAGTCCCGAGGGTCATCCACAATGGGCGTAAAGAAGTCCGTTGTGACCACGAGCGCGGTGTCATCGTTAAGACGCACCACTCCCGCATCGTCTGGTGATTCGAGACCAACCAGAACGTCCGGGGACGACATCAAGGGGAGTTCGCGCAAGACCTGCGCGAGGTCCGAAGCCCGGACCTTGCAAGCTCAGCCCGCGCCGTGTGAAAGCTTCGTTAAGCGAATTGGTTGTTCAACTGACATAAGAAATACCTGAAAAATTCAACGTTTTCATGAGTGCGATGCGACAAGCTTCATAGCGCGAATCACCGCAAAACGAGAGTGCCGAAATGTACAAAAGCCGCCAACACGCGTACATTCAGTGAATCGACGCGCTACACTGTACGTCGAAGACGGTTTAGCAGACTTCATGTCACCGGACATTTCATTGCGTGTTGCGCTGTTTTGCGGCGCCAACACTCATGCGTGCCTCGCTGACGAAAGGACACGACAAGAGATGAAACGCAGCATGACACTTCACAAGTTGGGTAAGTTCGGCAAGTTGGGCAAGCTTGGTTTGTTTACGTTGATCGCAGCGACGGCCTTGATGAGCTCAAGCTCTGAGGCACAACGACGACGACGTCCCCGCGGGCCGGCGGTGACGGTGGTGGCGGCGCCGACTGAGATGCGGACGATTCCGATCCCGGCGATGGACGCGTACAATATGTTTCAGCGGATGCGCGTTTGGATCTTCACGCCTCCGGAGGGCTCGACGCAGTTTGGCCTCGGCGCAACCCCCGGAGCCCGCGTCTGGGCCTTGCTCCCGAGCTGTCAGTCCGCCAGAGAAGACGGCCGCGATCCGTGCCCTGTAGACCGCGTCGCGATCGAGATGATCACCGGAACAGGCCAGATCCAAAGCGTGGGCCCCACCGATTTGACCGTGACCGCTGGAGGGCGCCGTGTGATGTCCTTTGTGGTCCCGTTGAGCGTTGAGATCGCGCGCTTGAAAATCATGAAGAGCGATGGCTCTGTGCGCTACGAAGCAGCGGTCCACACCGCCGCGCTGCACAACCTCCCAAACCCCGAAGGCGCGCCCCGAGGCAACACCTTTGCGTTTGACCTCACCCGGTATCCAGCCAACTAAATGAGGGTCTTGGCTTTAATAAGCCTTGACAGACATGGGTTTGGAGTCGCATACACCGCCACCGTAGTTTTTGCGTTCAGTATCTTATTACCTCACTTCACAATCTTAACTCTCCCTCGCGAGGATGGCGGAATGGCAGACGCACTAGCTTGAGGTGCTAGCGGGTAACACCGTAGGGGTTCAAGTCCCCTTCTTCGCACAAATTGTACAGCACGTCGGTTCACGACAAACAGAGACCCTAAGATCGCTTCACGGCAGTTTTAGGGTTTTTGCTTTTTGGGCCTGTGGGATTTTTGTTTTCGCAGTTTGTCACACTTTGCCCACGCTCACCCGACGTAGCGCAAAACAGTGCAATCACCCCGTAGATCGACCGCCAAGCGCAACACTCCAGTCTCAATCGCAGCGTGTGTGCTCGTACTGGCCGCGTGCGCTGGGCGACCTCAGAGGGCCGTTCAGACTCCCACAGCGAGCACCGCACGGGGCACCCCACGGCTCGACAGCCGCGCAGCCCAGACCGATGCAGCGCACAGCGTTGATGCGAGCGCACAGACCCCTCGCCCGATGCCGCACGAGAGCGCGCTGTGCCGGACCGCCGCAGGCCGTTTTGCCGAGTCCCTGCACCGAACCGCCGTCCCCACTGAGCCCGAGCCCGCGTGTCCCGAGAACAACCCCATGTGCGACTCCGTGGATCGCGCCCCAATGGGGGCCAGCGCGTGCTTTGTCTCAAACAGCAACATCGACCGCACCGAGGCGCGAGCAAACGCTCAACCCACAGGGCGCACAAGCGGGGCAGCACGACGCGCAACGGCGTGGGACCACAGAACAGATCCCCAGTGGTTTGACAGGGTAAACAGCCACTTGCACTTCACGCCCCAAGAGCGAACGACCCTCACCCGCAACGGCTTTGTCGCCCTCGGCCGCGAGAGCTTTGACTCATACGCCCTGGCGTATCACGAGATTTTTCGCCAGCAGCTGCCAGTGTTTGTGAGCGTTGACTCGATCCTTCACGCGATCTTTCAGAGCCACGGCTCGCTGTTGCAAAACATTGAGGTTCACAGTTTGGCGCCAAAGCTGGGACGAATCCTGTCTCGCATGCGCGCTACGCTGCGCGGCTCGCGAGGGATGTTGAGTGCCAATTTGCAGGGTGATTTAGATATCTATCTCACGGTAGCGACCGCGCTTTCAAAAGAAGAACCCCGTGAGGTGCGCGCGCTCTTTCACAACGACGATGGGGTGCAAGAGATTTTAAATCATGTTCAGGGAGAGTCTCTTGAGAGCGTTGAGCTCTTTGGTCGCACGCGGATGGTAGATTTTTCGCAGTTCACACCCCGGGGTCATTATAGCGAGAGCCTTATGGGAAACGGCGGCGAGATCAGCTCGTTGGGGCCTTACTTTCGAGCCATGATGTGGCTGTCTCGGCTTGAGTTTAACCTGGTGTCGCGCTCGTGTCGAAGCTCGCAGCCCGGTGAGTCCGTAGATCCCTCTGAGACGCCACGCGAGGCAGTGGCCGCCCTCGCGCTCGCAGAGCTTGCAGAGCGAGCGGGCGTGATGAGCGAGATCCAAGAGTTTGAGCGGGTGTACCAAGTGTTTGCGGGTAGCCGTGAGGACGTGTCGCTGCAGGATCTGTTGCGTCTTGAGCAAACCGGGCGCTTTCAATCGCGTGATCCCAGCGCATTCGCGCAGCTCAAAGCGTCCATTGGCGTGAGCTTTCAACGAACGGCGCGCGTGCACTATATGCCCGATGGGGCAACGGTCCTTCCGGCGATCGCGACGATGTTTGGGGCGAGGATTGTTCCGGATGTGGGGGCGCTTGAGAGGGTGGCGCACCAGAGCATCGCGGGGCGAACACACCTGGGATTTGCCGATGTGGGCTATGCCCTTGGACACAACCGCGCACAAGCGTATCTCACTGCAGATTTGCAGCAATACCCCACGCTAAGGTCCGCGCTTGACGGTGCACGAGGGGCCATCACGCAGGGCGTTGAGAGCGGCGGAGATCTGTATCGTCATTGGTTGCGAGCGATAGTGTCTCTAAGTCATGCAAACGGCGGTATTGAGCCGACGTTTATGGCCACGGAGGCATGGCAAGACTTTCGACTAAACTCAGCGCTTGTGGGCTACGGCCAGATCAGACACAACTATGTGCTGTTGGCAGGGCAGGGGTATGACTCGTATGGGTGCGAGATTCCTGATGGGTATGTCGAGCCTGCGGTGGAGGTTTAT
>JANNCG010000322.1:0-1591 GCA_031386385.1 Myxococcales bacterium | reverse complement strand
TAGCGGCGAACCGAAAATCTACACTCGCACCAGCTCTTGGTCCGGGGCCCACACTTGGTTAAAAAATGGGCTCTCTTTCGCGTGTTTCTCATACCGGCTCGTGTCGAGCGTGCACTTTGGGCACCAGTGTCCCCCCTTGAGCGTGAGCATTGGGCTCGCTCTAAACTCGTGTGCACACCCGCAGCGCCAGCTGAGCGTTGTGGTCCAGTCGCCTCGAATCCAGTCTGTCGCTAACACCGCGCCGCCGCGAAATTTCGCAGCACTCTGCAGGTCCGCGAGCGAGAGTTCGTCGCGAGGTTTGCTCTCGTCGTAGCCGTGATCGAGCGTTAACGGTGTGCTCGTCGGTCGAGAGAGATCGAGCTTGTCCCAGCCTTCAATCTTCTCCCAAGCTTGCCGTGAGCCAAAGTACGCCTGCACATGGGGGGCGTCGTTGGCGGCGATCCAGTTGAGCGTTCCGCCGGGGCCGGTGGCCATCTTTCGCTGGACTATTTTCACGATCGAAGGCACCAACCCTCCTAACTTATAATATGCAGGAACACTGCTCCCCAGCTCCATCGCAAAGTCATCCACAGACTGTCGCCGAAATGGCACCAGCTGCTCTAAGCGATCGGAGTCCGCGTACCATTGGCCATGAAAGTTGCGCAGCGCAAACCACTTGGGGTCAAACACCGCCCGGTAGTCTTTGATCCCAAGAGCCCCAAAGATCTTGGCATAGAACTCGTTGTTCGTGACTCGGCACCGCTCGCCCCCGCCAATGTTATAAATCCCACGCCAAAAATCTTCTGGGACCGCTTCTTCACATGCGTTCGCCATCAAGCGCCCAGAGTCCGTCGCGGTCACCCACTCAAACACGCCCTTTAACGGGTTGTGATAAATGATTGGATCGCGTACGCGCCACAGATCTTTGTGCGCAATCGCCGTCTGCCTGAGCGACACCCAGTACTTCAGCCCCGAGTCCACCACGATGCTCTCAGCCACGGTCTTGGTCACCGCGTAGTTGTCAAACGTGCTGATCTTGATGGGATCTCCCACACGACCCCAGTGAATGGGCGCCATGCGGTTGCCGGTCTCGGCCACCGTCCCGATGTACACGAGCTTGGTGCGATCAGGCTCGGGCTGTGACTGAATGGCCTTCACGATGTTGCGGATCGCTCCAATGTTGACCTTCGTGGTGAGCTCGGGGAGGTGGTCGGCCATCGGAGAGACCATTCCCCCAACGTGCAGTACGTAGTCCGCGCCGGATACCCCCGCGAGGACATCACTGTACGAGGTCAGGTCGCCCCAGATCACCTTCACCTCGCCGCGCTTCTCAAACGGCGCGATGATCTTGCGATCTCTCGGCGTCGGAAGGACCAGCAGCGTCAGCTCGAAGCGGTCCCGTCGCTCAAGAAAAAATCGTAGCGCCGCCTGCCCCATGTTGCCCGATGCTCCGGTGAGAAATACTGTCTTTTTGCTGCTCATTGGGGTCTGGACGCTCTTGGGGTGAAATGACCATCGAGGTAAGCGGCTCGATCGAACACCGCTGCAATCGCCGCGAGTTAGCACGATTCGCACCGGACACTCAACGACACACAACGATGCGAGATAGAAC
>JANNCG010000701.1:0-7380 GCA_031386385.1 Myxococcales bacterium | reverse complement strand
TCGCCTGACCCTGCGGCGCCGTCAGCGGGTCGTTGCCGAAGACGTATCGCTTCGAGAGCACCATCAGCGTGAGGATCGAGACCAGCGGTCCGATCCACGCGACCGCGAACTGCGTGATCTGCTGCCGCCTCGGGATGGCGCCGACGAGGTGGCCCGTCTTCAGGTCCTGCATCATGTCCGAGCCCTGGCCAGTGGCGACGCACACAGCCACAGCCATCACCATCGCCACCATGATCCCAGCTTGGCTGCGACCCAACGCGGTGAGGATCAACAAGATGGTGATAAGAGCCATTCCGGACAGCGGCGAGTTGTCCGTCTTGCCAGTCGTGATCGAGACGATGATGTTTGCCAGCCACATCCATGCAGTTGCAACGAGGGACGCGAGCAGGATCGAGCCGGTGCCGATGGTGGTGTCTCCCATCGCGTTTACGGCCATCTTTGCCGCGACCGCCAAAATGATAAATCCCGCGACAATTCCAGCATACATCCATCGGGGATCCATCTCATCGCTGGTTCTCTTGCGCGACCGTTGTTGACGGACGCTTTTGAGCGCAGCCAACAACATGGGTGCTGTCAAAATCACGCTTGCGAGTGAGCCGCCAAGAAGCATCCCCACTCCGAGTGGGCGGGTCACGTTGCGATACGCCCAGGCGCCCAACACCTCTGGCGCAGCGTGTTGCACCGTTGCGGGCATCCAGCCCTGAGTGACCACCATCGGCGTCACAACCCAGTGACCGATCACTGCACCCACCATCAGCACCAATCCTGCACGACCGGTGATGTATCCGCCACCAACGCTCGTGAGCCCGCCAGAGATCGCGATGGTGATCGCAAACCACGCGGGGATATGAAGCTTTTCGCTGATCGAAAAATCCTCAACCGCAGGCCAAGGAAGGCTTGGAATCACCCCGGGAAGACCCACGATCGTGGCGAAGATCACGCTTGTTAGAATTCCGATCCCCAACATCCGAGCGCGCCGAGGGCCACTCGCTGAGGCCTTGAGAATTGTCGCGGTTGCAACCCCCGTCGGAAACACCAACCGCTCAAGCTCAATCATTTGCTTGCGCGATGGGATGATGAACAAAACTCCCAAGAGCGCCCCGGCCACTGATGCCCCAGCCATCGCCCAGAGCAGCTTGCTATCAATGGACTGAAGCTCGGGGTGTCGCGAGACATACTGGTCCGCCGTCAGTCCCGCCCGTTGTGCAAGCGCGATGACACTCGCTGATGAGCGCACCGCCTCCATCTGCATCAGGTACAAGACGGGGACAGTGAAGATCACTCCGGCGCTTGAGACATTGATGGCCGCAGCGACCGTCTGATTGATGTTGTTCTCAACGATTGAGCCCTTCTTCAACAGCCCTCGAAGAACACCCCAGCCCAGCATCGCGCTGACCATGCTCGCGGGGACCGTAAAACCAAGCTTGAGCCCCGCGTAGGTGAAGCTGATGGTCATCACGACGCCAACGACAATCCCAAGCAAAACGCCTGCGAAAGTTACCTCTCTGTAGGGGGCTTCAACGGGCGTTTCCGCAGGAGAGATAGGTTCTGTTTTCGGTTCCTGTTTCATCGCGGGCGATGATCGCACAGGATTTACCGAAGTGTTGCGACCTTCATCAGCCAGCGAGCCACTTGCGACCTGCGTGAGCACCCACCGCGCCGGCAGCGACGAACGAGAATCCGTGAGCAAACAACACGTGGGGGAGGGCCGTCACGCTACAGAGCAGATGGAGCGCGATGACTGCGGAGCTTGCGACAGCAATCCCAATCAACGCACCGCCCTGGGACGGGGACACAAAATCTGAGTATTTTAGCGCTCGGACAACTCCGTACACACCGAGCGTCGAGACCAATCCGCCAATCAAAATACAACCGATATGCGGAAACCCGGTGTTCACAGCCTCGTGCCACTCCGTCACACCCAGAGTGGTGGCGACAAAGAAGCTTACGGTCCCAACCGCCACGGGCCAGCGGTAGCCATGGGGTATTCCAAGACCCGAGCCACCGCGAGCAACGGTGAGTGCGAGGCCCAATACCATCGTAAACGCCATCGAGATAATGGGGAGCCATCGGTACGTCGCGCTGATCTGAAAGAAGTTAAATCTCAGCAAAAACACTGCGGCGATCGCGATCCCAGGAAAACAAAATCCGAGCGCAACCAGAAGTTTTTTGCGAAAATCCCACGAGACTGCGGGTGCCAATGGCTGCTCGAGCAACGCAGTCAGCGCCGACCCCATGGGGATTGCCACACGCGAAGCTTGAAGGGTAGAGCTCACCGAGTTATGCAGTTGCGCCTCGCTCGTGCAGCGACTGCACCCCAAAACGTGTGCAGATTGGCTCGAAGAAAGGGAGTCTCCGCATTCAAAGCTGGATTGAATCTGATCGCACAATACTGAAGATGGATTCATGATGGGCTTTGATCCTCCTCGGTGTTTGAAGGTTTTTTCTTGAGCCCCATGGCGGCTCTGAGCGTCTCGTAAGCGCGGTGAGCACGAAGCTTCATCGCGCCAACAGTTGTGCCGGCGACGGTAGCGGCCTCTTGCATCGAAAGACCCTGGATCTTCAGAAGCGCAATCGCCTCTCGCTGGGGCTCAGGGAGACGACTCAGGCGGTCATACAAAACACGAGCTTGCTCAGGATCAAGCCGTGAGGTCGGCTCGTCGTGTTGACCATCATCCGGGGGCTCTGGAACAGACCCATCGGTGCTCAAATCTTCAGGGCGCCGATGTTGACGCCGTTTTTCGTCGAGCAGCGTTCTTCGAGCAATCGCATAAACCCAAGGTTCAACTTTGGACCCTCTGGCAAAAGTATCTCTGGCTCGGTGAACCTTCAAAAAGGTTGTCTGCGTTAGGTCCTCTGCGAGCCTAGTATCTCTGCACATCGAGACCAAAAACCCACATATTCTCGGCGACAAGCGCTCATAGAGTTGGTTAAAGGATTGTGCGTTACCGTCGAGAAACTGTTCCATCAAAGTATCAAGGGAGACTACGCCAGAGGCCGTAGTTTGGTTGTTGTGAGGCAGCTTTTCTTGTTTACGCACTGGCGAATCCGGAGGTTACGAAGTGTATACACGTAGTGCAGAGGATTTATGACGAGAAGCGCAAATTTTCCCCAGCTTTGCTATGCTCAACACGTGAGAACTCAAGCGCTTCTTTTCCTCTCTCTCGCCATCAGCGTGGGCTGTCAACCCCGACCGCGACGCGAGCTCTTTGACGCTCAGACGGACGAGGATGCCAGCGCCATCATGGCCTTTGAGCGCCCGGCTGTTCCTGACATCGTCACGCCTGAGGCCGGACTCGACACCGACGCGAACGTTGGGAGTCCCGAAATCCCGCCTCTTGGAAGGCAGGCGATCATGCGTTGGATTGAAGCGCGGCACTATCGTCGCGCGGAGGATGGACTCTGGTTCTGCCAGCCTCGGGTCCACGCTGCGACCGTCCCTTCGCCCCATCAATTTGAGAAGGTCTGCATCAATCGAACGCTTGCGAGCACACGAATGGCGCAGGAGTTTCCTGTTGGATCGAGCGCCGTGAAGGAGCTGTTCGCAGCGGATATGGTCACGATTATTGGGTACGCGGTGACGATCAAAGTGCTTCCAGGCAACACCGGAGAGGCTTGGTATTGGTTTGAACAGATACCCGGCGCGCCCGCGAATCCCGGCCTCCCACACCCCATTGAAGCCGACGGAACCATCTCGGACGGACTCGGGATCCGGGGGAGCGGAAATGCCGGTGATCTTTGCGCAAGTTGCCACGCGCAGGCCGGGACAGTCGCGTTTCCTGCCCCCGCGTGGAACTACGTGTTCACCACTACCCCCGATCCGTACTGAGCGCGAAAACGAAAGGATCTCGGCCCTAAAACGTCGCCACGAGGCTCAAGTGAAACGTCGCTCCGTGGGGTGGGGCCGGTGCGTTGTTCTCTTGTCGAATGCCCCAGGTCCGCCAATACTCGACGTTGGTTTTGATTCGGTACCCGCGTGCGACGATGAAGTTCGCACCCAACGTCCCACGCATCATCCCTGAGTTAAAATCCAAGGCGCTTCCTAGCGGAACGTTTCCGATTCGCCGGATCCCGTCCCATCGAGCGACAAACTCAACACGGCGATTGATCGGGCCATCCACCTCAACATACCAACCATCTTTGATCATCACCAACGTCTCAGTGAAGTCGCTGCGGTTTGCGAGCAGCGGAAGCTCGTACTGCCATCGGGTCGGATCTTGTCCGGTGTCCATCTCCGTTCGCCGAACGATGTACTCACCACGAATATTGATTCGCCCAATCCGAAGAAAAGTATCCAGCCCAAGGATGGTATAGGTGAACAATCCTCTCGGGTCATAGGCCCCGTGCATGGCCGAAGCACCAAAGGTCCAATCCACCCGTGGCGCGATACGAAAGTTGATCCCAGCCCTTCCACCCACGCTGGGTAGCGAGTTGTTATCGACCATAAACGACGGCGCGTGCATGCTGATAAAATCCACGTCAGTGGCGCCTGTCGCCAGCGCGCGAAGTCCCGTCGCGACGTGAGCGGCGTAGTCTACCTGGACGTGCTGACCAAAAAAGTGCGACCCCGAAATCTCGATCGCCGTTTCGACATACGGCACAGGGAGCACGGACCGGTTCATGGGGTACAAATACAGCATCCTGCCCATGTCGTAAGGGAGAGGCTTATCGCTGGTGCGATGGTTGCCAGGATCGTGGCGAAGCTGAAACTCTCCAAATGAGGGGTTAAATCTACCCGCTCGAATGTTGAACTCGTCCGAGAGGCGCACGTCAATAAACGCCATCCCGAGCTCAAACCCGTGACAACCCCAGCACATCTTCACGTTGCCCGAAACGTGCGTCGAGAAATCGATCGCGAGCTTGAGCGAAAGCTCTTCGGTCAGCCCGTCGATCGTGTGGGATCGAGGGCGAGGATCGGTCGAATTTGCAGGATTAAATGGGACAAAATGATAGTCGAGCTGCGTACTGCCAGCGAGGTTGAAGTCCACTGCCCGCGCTCCCCGTGGCGTGATCATCGAGAACAACATCACCGCGCAGATCGTTAAGAACGCAAAGACTCTGTTTGACTGATTCACAGCTCACCTCCTGCTTCCCCTGCGGTTGTCCTGTTGATTGAGTACCATAGCAGAAAGCTCACGATGGGCTCTTCGTCCTGCGGACCGATGCCCGATGACGGCTGGCGGCGCATCCGGCGAACATAGTTTCGCCACTCAAGCTCGACGCGAATGCCAGCATTGAGTGGGCGAGCGAGCGAGTGGCATCGCGAGCATCGATCGGCAAAGAGCGCGTAGTTGGCCTGTTGCGCTTGAGGAATGTGTGCAACGTCCACGCTCTCGGTCCGCGCGAGCGTTGCGCAAGAGGTGCTCAGCACCATTGCGACGACGAGCGCGGCAATGGTGTGCTGCCGAGGCGTGATCGCGTTCGGTTGATCAGTTGTCATTTGCACCCTCTGCGATCCAATCATGTACAAGTTGTAGCTGCTGATTCGTCAAAAATCGCCCACTGAGCGGCATTCTTGAGCCAATCGGTGGGCTTGCGGTGAGCTTGAGATAAAGCGCTGAGGCGCACGGCTGTCCCGGGACAACAATGTTGCGACGGGTGTTGTTGCCGCCGGCGCGAAGGGTGGTGTGTGAGTCGAGCCTTAATCCAGCAAGCTCAATCCCGATGCGAATACCCGAGTCCGAAAGGTGGCACGAGCAGTTTGGTGCTGCGGGCTGTACAGAACGGATGACTGCCTCAAAGATGTCTCGCCGAAATGAGACCGTCTGTGTTGGATCTGTATCGGCATCGGGACACCTCAACGCTAAGTTGGGCGGCGTCTCAACAGGAATCCAATCCGCGCATCCGCCCGTCAGCGAGATCATGATCGCGGACAAAATCGCCAGTTGCACTCTCTTGAGTCGCTCGTCGAGTGAGGTGCGAGCGCTCATCGTTGCGCCTTCGGTGAAAGGTTCATCCGGACGGTTGTATCGAAATCAGCGCTGCGGTGCCAATGATGCGCGCACGGTGATGGTGTATTCGGGGTCATCTGCCTCGGGCAGGTCCCCGCTAAAGGCCGGCTCCGCAAGATGGGCGCAGGCCTGAACCCACGCTGGTGCGCCAAGAACCCGTAAGTGATCGACCCTTCGCTCGACAACCGCGATGTTTAGCGTGACGTCCATCGGCGTGTTGAACTCGGGATGCCCCGTCGCGCCGCGACTTAAAACGCAGCGCGCAAGGACATCAACCGCGGTCTGCGCGCGACCTTGCAATCGATTTGCGAGCACGCCGTTGGTTGCACGCACATCGACGACACTCCCAGCGACTCGAGTGATCGGAGCGACGACCGGTGGTGTTGGGACATTTGCTGGCGGAACAATTTGTGTGTTGGTCGGAGGCGGCACAACCTGCGCAACGACCGCTGTCTGAGCAGCGGTAGAGGGTGGGGTTCCCGCCGCGGCGGCCGCGGGATGGGTGAGCGGATTGCCTGAGTTCACGGCGTTTGTGACCGCTGGGTTGGTCGCTGGGTTGGTGTTCAGCACGCCCAAGACGCGGGCATTGCGGATGGTTGACCGCTCCGGCGCTCCCACCCGCACACCCGCGAGAACTTCCGTCGATGGTGGGGCGACCTGGACACCAGCGTCTTGCGAATCGAGCCCAGTTGCAGTGCTTGCATGAGCGATTTGCGCCATATTGATTGCCGGTGTTTGCGCAACTGCATGTCCGACGTTTGTTGGCGTTGGCGTTGGAGTGTTCGTTGCCGTTGTCCCGGTGCTACCGGTGGAAGTGGAGTTAGAATTCGTCTGCGAATTTGCTGGTGTTCGAAGAGAATTCATGACCAATGCGCCGATCGCTAGGGCAGCCACAAGAGACGCTCCTACCGTCGCCGGGGCGACTCCTTTTTTCTCCGCTCGCGGAGGGACTGCGAGCTCATGCGTGACGCCCGAAGTACCCACTCTTTCAGAGCTCGGAGCCGCTAGTCCCATGTGCGTCGATACGCGTTCGACACCGGCGCTCTCTTTCGGGCCATCGGGAGCCACGACCGCAACGGGCCTCGCAGCCGGGCCCGTAGCAGTGCTCGGCGTTGGAATTCCAGAAGCACGCATTACAACCGACGGCACCGCAGGGAGTCCCAACGACGTCGAGGCATTTCCGATTGAATCACGTGCGTCACCGACCTCATTGTGCGCCGTGGCAAACGCGGGATTGAGCAGCAGCTCACGAAGCGCGTTGCGCATCTCGCGTGCGTCAGAGAATCGATTCGCCGGACTTTTTTCAAGCGTCTTGAGAATGATTCCCTCTAGCTGTGGATCGACATTGGGGTTGATCGAATGCGGCGGCGGCGGTGTCGTGGTGACATGCTGAAGGACTACTCCGATCGCGGTTTCTGATGAAAATGGC